>CAZCXL010000105.1:0-8322 GCA_964502625.1 uncultured Planctomycetales bacterium
CAACTGGAACATCTGCTGGAGGATGACTCGCGGGTCATACGGGTGCCCGGTCTCCTCGACGAGACCCGCCAGCGCAGCCAGACGCAGCGTGGAAAGCACTTCAAGCGCTTCCGCGGTCGTCAGCGAGGGCGCGTCACTCAGGCGTGTGTGCGCGCGGGCCACGTCGGCAATGAGATCACTGCGCGCCGTGGCGTCCTGCATGTGCTGCTCGCGAATCTTGCGCTCGTACTTGGCAACTTCGCGACCGAATTCCGTGACGGCTTGAGCTTGCGCGGCGCTGCTAGTTCCTAGAGTTCGTTGATTACTGATTTGATAAAGACGGCCGAGCGCGCGGCTGCCTTCACCGTGCACACCACGCACGGCCAAGTACGTTCCGCGCGCGGTTTGCAACGCGCGATGTAGCGGAGCCTTGGCGCGAGAAAGCGCCGGTAGGTGCATCAACAGACTGCCCCGCATGCCACTGCCGGTGTTGGTCGGGCAGGAAGTGAGGTGGCCGTAGCGACTGTGCACGGCGAGCGTGAAGTGCAGGCGCAGGCGACGCTCCAAGCGCTGTGCACGGCGCAGGGCGGCAGGCAAATCCAACCCGGCGTGGAAGGCTTGAATGCGAAAGTGGTCTTCCTCGTTCACCATCAAACCCGCGAGGCCGCGTGGCTCGAAGCAAACCAGAGTCGCGCGCCCCGCCTGCAGCAAATCGTGCGAAGCCAAACTGCGCTCCACCAGGAATTCGCCGTCGGCTGCGGGCAAGCCCGCGGGATCCAACATCGATCCTCCGGGCAAGATCTCCTGGAGAACCGAGGAGACGCGGCGCACCAGATCCGAAGCCGGACCAATCTGCATCTGGTTCGGAAACGGCGTGTCCGCCAGATTGCGGGCCAGGCGTACGCGGCTTGCCACCACGACGTCCGCTTCCGGGCCGCCGTCTTCAAGCCAGGCCGGCACGGTGCCGAGCAGGGGCTGCAAGCGCGGGTCCACCGCTAGATTCTAGGCCGCGCCGGGCATGCAGCCCAGATGCGCCTGCTCTAAAGAATGCTCTTTCCGAAAGCGCTGCAAATCAGGTATTTCATGTTGATCGCGCCCTGATTGCGCGCATCAAGCAGCGGGTTGAGCTCGACGACTTCCATGGAGGTCATCTTGCCGCTGTCGGCAAGCACTTCGAGCAGCAGGTGCGCTTCACGAAAACTGACTCCGCCCGGCACCGGAGTACCCACGCCGGGAACGACCTCGGGATCCAATCCGTCCACGTCGAAGGAGAGGTGGAAACCCGCAGTGCCTCGGGAAACGGTCTCGAGCACTTCGCGCGCGACCCGCGCCATGCCTTTTTCGTCAATGTCGCGCATGGTCCAGGCGTGCACGCCCATGCGCCGAATGATCTCACGCTCTCCGGCGTCCACATCACGGATCCCGACTAGCGCCACGCGATCAGGGCGCACCTTGCCGGTGAAGCCTCCGATGCCAGCAAGTTCAGAGTCTCCGAGACCGAGCAGATGGGAAAGCGGCATGCCGTGAACGTTGCCGGTAAGTGAACTCTCCGGAGTGTTAATGTCTGCGTGCGCGTCGAACCAAATCAGGCCGATTTCCTTGTTCTGCTTGCGGAAGTGTGCGGCGACGCCCGTCACCGTTCCCATGCCGATCGAGTGGTCGCCGCCGAGCACGAGCGGCACGCCGCCGTCGTCCAGCACTTTCTCAACTCGTGAGGCCAAGCGCGTGCAGCAGTGAAGGATTTCCTTCTTAAAGCGCCGACTCGGATCGTCGCCCTCGCCGTCGCGGGTCTCCATGCCCGGCACGAAGACGTCTTCCTCACGAGCCACTTCATAGCCGAGTTCACGCAACGCGGGTCCGAGACCGGCATTGCGCAGCGCGCTCGGTCCCATGTCAGTGCCCCGGCGGCTCGCACCCAGGTCCATGGGAACGCCGATGATCCGAATGGGACGACGCGAGGCTGCACTCATGTTTAGTGGTCCACGGGCTCGGCGCCCAACACGGCGATGACCTTGCGGGTCATTTCTTCCATGCGGCCGCGGTCGTCCGATTCAAGGTTCATGCGCAAGAGCGGCTCCGTGTTCGAGGGCCGCACGTTCACCCACCACCAGCCGGGACGACGCACGTCGCCGTAGGCGATGCTCACTCCATCCAATTCATCCACGGAGGTTGCATCGTGGAAAGCCTGCTTGAGTTTGGCGAGGGCGGCATTCTTATCCGCAACGACGAAATTGGTCTCGCCCGTGGAGTGGTACTTCATCAACTCGTCGAGCAGCGCGGAGAAAGGGCGCTGCGAACGGGCGAGCAAGGACATCACGGAGAGCAGGATAATCTCGGAGTTGTCTGCGTACCAATTATCGCGGAAGTAGTAGTGCCCGGAGAGTTCGCCGCCGAAAGGTGCGTCGTGCTTGCGCATCGTGGCCTTCAGGAACGAATGTCCCACCCGCTCGCGAATGGGTCGGCCGCCGGCCGCGAGTACAGATTCGGCGAGCACCCAACTGGAGCGCAAGTCGTAGCCGATGGCCGCGCCTGGCTCGCGGGCCAGGACCTCACGCGCAATCAGCGTGGTGATGACGTCGTTGCCGATGGCGCGACCACGATCATCCACGAAGCAGCAGCGGTCGGCGTCGCCGTCGAAGGCCGCGCCGAGTTCAGCCCGCGTGCGCTCCACGTGTTTCTGGAGGTCCTTCAGATTGGAGACCTTGAGCGGATTGGCCTCGTGGTTCGGAAAGGTTCCATCGAGCTCGAAGTAGAGTCCGTGATGCTCAACTTTAGCCGTCAGAAGTTTGAGCACGGCCGGGAAAGTGTGTGCCGCCATGCCATTGGCCGCGTCGCTCGCCAGCCGTATCGTGCGAGGTAAATCCGCCCAACGCGCGACATGCTTGGCGTAGTCCGCGAGGGTGTCCACGCGGCTGCAGCGCCCACGATTCGCCTTGGGTGCCGGAGCCGCCGCATCCGTGGCCATCTTCTCAATCTGCAAGATGCCATTGTCGGCGCTGATCGGCCGCGCTTCCTCACGACACAGTTTGAAGCCGATGTATTCCTTCCCATTGTGGGAGGCGGTCACGCACATCCCACCGGCGGCGCGCAGGTGACCGATCGCGAAGTAGGTCTGCGGAGTGCTGGCCAGTCCGATGTCGATGACGTCCAACCCGGAATCGAGAATGCCCTCGATTACCTCGGCGTGCGCCTCCGGCGCCATGGTGCGCATGTCGCGCCCCACCACCAGCGGCCCCTTGCCGATGAAATCGCCAAAAGCGCGACCGATCCGTCGCGAGAGTGCGGAATCAATCTGCGTCGGCCAGATTCCCCGAATGTCGTAAGCCTTGAAGACGGACATGTGACTGGAATGAACTCAGCGTCGCGCTGCGATGCGCGAGAGCGCGGATCCGGCTTGCTCGATGTCGGCGTCTGTGATGTGGCGGTGGGTCACGAAGCGCAGGAGCCGATCGCCGAGGGCCAGCGCCAGCACGCCTTCGTCCCGTAACGCCGACTCCACGATCGGAGCGTCGAGGTCCGGATGGGTGATTTCGAGAAACAGAATGTTGGTGTCAATGGTGTCCTGCGCGAGCCGCAGTCCGTCCATGCCCAACACCAAGCCGCCCAAACGACGGCAGCGCGCATTGTCCTGCGCGAGGAGCGGAAGGGTTTCCTCCAACGCGACGAGTCCGCAAGCGGCGAGGTAGCCGGATTGGCGCATGGCGCCGCCCATCCACTTGCGCACGCGGCGCGCGCGCTCGATGAACGATCCGCTGCCGATCAGCAACGATCCGATCGGACAGGACAGTCCCTTCGAGAGACTGATCATGAGCGAGTCACAGGTGCGGCCGTATTCCGCAGGATCTACGCCGGTCTCGACCTGCGCGTTGAACAGCCGAGCGCCGTCGAGATGCACCGGAACGCCATGACGGCGCGCCAGCGCCGCAACTTCCCGCAAGTACTCAAGCGGCATGATGGTTCCGCCGCTGAACAGATGGGTCTGCTCCAGGCAAATGAGGCCTGTGCGCGGCATGTGCATGGAGACCGGGCGAATGGCCGCCGCCATTTGTCCGAGCGGAATCCGCCCGTTTTCACCTTCGATGGTGCGCACGTGGGCACCGGCGATGCGCGCCAAGCCCCCTCCCTCGTAAGTGAAGGAGTGCGCGCTGGATTCGATGATGACTTCCTCTCCCGGCACGATGTGCGTGGCGACCGCGCACTGGTTCGCCATGGTGCCAGACGGCATGAACAACGCCGCTTCCTTGCCGAACAACTCCGAGAAACGCCGCTCCAGTTTTTGGACGGTGGGGTCGTCACCCAGCACGTCGTCGCCCACGACCGCGTGCTGCATGGCCTCGAGCATGCGCTGCGTCGGTTTGGTGACCGTGTCAGAGCGAAAATCAGCGAAGCGTTGTGCCATGGAGCGCAGTCAGAACCAACTTAACGGTGAGGAAGCGTTTTCAGAAAGCCTGCGACGCGCTGCATCCCGGCTTCAATGTTTTGCATCGAGGTGGCATACGAGAAGCGCA
Source organism: uncultured Planctomycetales bacterium (assembly GCA_964502625.1). Taxonomy (GTDB): domain Bacteria; phylum Planctomycetota; class UBA1135; order UBA1135; family UBA1135; genus JAQBVK01. The sequence goes on from CAZCXL010000105.1 coordinate 4,488, forward strand.
GGTAGCCCTCTCCATGCTGGCCAAATGCAGTTCCCGCAAGGCAGGCCACTCCGGCTTCAGCCAGCAGCCGGTTCTGCAGTTCAGAGGATTTCACGCCGAAGGCCTTGACGTTCGGGAAAACGTAGAAGGCACCCGTGGGCAGATGGCACTTCACTCCCGGCATGGCATTCAGCAATCCGACGATCGCCTTGCGGCGACGATCGAACTCAGTGCGCATGGCGTCCACCGGAGCCTGATCGCCGGACAACGCTTCCATGCCTGCACGCTGACTGAAGGAAGCGGTGCAGGAATTGGAGTTGATCATCAACTTGCCGAACATCGTGGCCAAGTCGGGCCGCATGACGCCGAATCCCATGCGCCAGCCCGTCATCGCGTAGGTCTTCGACCAGCCGTCGAGCAGGATCACACGGTCGCGAATCTCTGGGTCTTGCAACGGACTGAAGTGCTCCGCGCCGTCATAGAGCAAGCGGCCGTAGATCTCGTCGGAGAGAATCCAGACGTTCGGATGCTTCTTGAGCTCCTGCAGCATCACGAGCAGGGCTTCGCGCGGCGTCACACCACCGGTGGGATTGGCCGGTGAGTTCAAGACCACCATGCGCGTGCGCGGCGTGAGCCGGGAGATCACGTCCTGCGGATCGAGCGCGAAGGCGTTCTCCTCGCGGATCGGCACCGGAACCGATTTGCCGCCGACAAAATTCACCAAAGACTCATAGATGGGGTAGGCAGGATTCGGGCAGAGCACCTCATCGCCTTTCTCCACCAAGGCAGTCATGGCGTAGAGCAGAATCGGCTTGCCGCCCGGAACGATCACGACTTCATCCGCCCCCACCGCAACCCCGCGGGTGCGGGAGACGTAATCGGCGACCGTGGCCCGGGCATCCGGGTGGCCGTTCGCGGGCCCGTAGTGGGTCCAGCCGGAGCGGAGCGCCTCGACTCCAGCCTCGATCACGTTCTTAGGAGTGTCGAAGTCCGGTTCGCCGATCTCCAGATGGACGATGCTCTTACCTTGCGCCTCGAGGGCTTTGGCCCGTGCCAGAACCTCGAAAGCGGTTTCGGTCCCTAGCCGGGACATGCGCGAGGCGAGACGGAGCGGCGGAAGAGTCGTGGTCATCGGCGCGGAGACGCGAGTTGGCGCGTCGGAACCGCCTCCATTGTAGTCCGGCCGCAGCCACCACCTCCACCGGGCCCGCTGCGTTCCCACCGCGGAACAATCCCTACAACTTCTTCCTCCCTCCGGAACGCCAAGCTCCTTCCTAACCTCCCCCCATGGTGAGGCTGTCCACATCGGTGCTTGGCGCAGCCGCAACTCTCGCGTTACTCGCGGCCTGTTCACCCGCGCCAGATCTCGTCGTGTATTGCTCGCTGGACCAGGAGTTCGCGGAACCGTTGATCGCGGCCTTCGAACAGGAATCCGGGCTGCGCGTGAACGCGCAATTTGACGTCGAGCGCAACAAGACCGTGGGCATGGTGCAGCGCCTGATCGCCGAGCGCGAACACCCGCGTGCCGACGTGTTCTGGAACAATGAAATCGCGCAGACGATTCGGCTGACGAATCTTGGCCTTGCTGCGCCATTCGTTCCCGAGAGCGCTCGCGACATTCCGGCGGAGTTCCGCGACCCCAAAGGACGCTGGCATGGATTTGCCGCCCGGGCGCGCGTCATCCTGTATCGCACGGACCGTCCCGGCGGATTCCCGCGCACCCTGGATCAGATGCTGGATCCGGCGTTTGCGAAGCGCGGCGGACTCGCCAAGCCGCTCACCGGCACCACTCTCACCCACTTCACCGTTCTGGCCCAGGAGCGCGGCACCGAAGCTGCGCTTGAGTGGATGCGCCGCGCCGAAAGTAGCGGCCTGCGTTGGGGTTCTGGCAACGCCGACGTGATGCGGGCGGTCGCGCGCGGAGACTTCGACTGGGGTCTCACCGATACCGACGATGCCGCCGCCGCGATCCAAGCAGGGCAGCCGGTCGCGCTGCACTATCTCGCACAGTCCGCGGACACGGGCACTCTCCTGATTCCCAACACCGTCTGCTTGCTCGAAGGCGCGCCGCATCGCGCAGCAGCCGAGCGCTTCCTGCAATGGTTGCTTCGACCTGAGATCGAGGCCCGGCTCGCAGCCGCACCCTCGCGCCAGATCCCGCTGCGTCCCCAGGTTGCAGCGCCCACCGACGTCGGGATTCCCGGCCGTGACTTCACCGCGTTGCGCGTGGACTGGGAAGCCGTCGCGCTGCAACTCGCAGATCGAGAACAGGATTTCCGTGCGCTCCTGGTCCGCTAGGGCCCTCCCATGGCAGCTTCCGGCGTGGCTGCTCTTTGCCCTTGCTGCTTGGCTGCCGCTGGCGCCGTTGGTCTTGGCGCTGTTCGATCCGTCAGCGCTCGCCTTCCTCGGAGACCCGCGCAAACTCATCCTCCTGGGAAGCACCGTCTGGATGTCGGTTGCCGCCGCCGGGCTGGCCACGGTCTTGGGAACTGCGCTCGCAATCCTGTGCGCGCGGGTGCGTTTTCCGGGCGCGCGCGTGCTGGAAACTCTGCTTCCGCTTCCCTTGTGCTTGCCGCCTCTCTTGCTTGCACAAGCTTGGTTCGGCCTGACGGACATGCGCGGGCCTTGGGCCGCAGTGTTCACGCTGGGTGTCGCCGCCGCACCCTTGCCGGGACTGCTCGTGGCGCGCAGCCTCCGACGCCAAGCAGCCAGCGCGCACGAAGCGGCGCTCTTGCTCGGCCCTCGCTTCGCGCTCCTGCAAATGCTTCGCAACGCCAGTCCCGCCGCGCTGCTGGGCGGCTTACTGGCCTTTCTCGTGGCGGCTTCCGATTTTGCCGTTCCCGACTACTTCTCGGTGCAGCAGCCGCTCTTCCACGTGTACGCGATGGAAATTTTTGGTCACTCCCGGAACGGCTCGTACGCTGATGGCGCCGCCGCAGCGCTGCCGCTGGTCTTGATTGGCGGGATAGGACTTGCCCTCGCCCTGGGAGCGCACCGCAAGATGCGCTCGGCGGAAATCGGCAGCGGACGCGTGCCGCCCGCATTTGACATGGGAGGCCGCGGAGCAGCGCTCGCTCTCGCGGCCGCGTTGCTCTTGACCACGCTCCTGGTTTTCCTGCCGCTCGGCCGCATGCTCTGGGAATCGGGGAATAGTGGACCGTTGGATGAGCGGAGTTGGAGTGAGGTGAGCCGCAGCGCGTTCACCCAAGTGTTCACCCGTGCCCGCGGCGACATTCTTTCCTCATTACGCTTTTCTGGCCTCGCCGCACTCATCGTGTTGGCGGCAGCGCCGCTCTGGGCGCACCTTCTCTTGCGGGCAGAACGCTCGGTACGCCCGCTGGCCCGTGCCGCAGGCGGAGTGTTGACGGCTGCCGTCGCACTGCCGCTGCTCGTGCCCGCCGTGGCATTAGGGTTTGGCGCGATCTTGACTCTGGATAGGCCCGGGTTGCGATTCTTCTACGATTCTCCGGCCTTACCTGCGCTCCTCTTGGCCGGACGCTACGGTCCGATTGCGATCTTCATTCTGCTCGAGCGCCTCCGAGCCGTGCCGGAGGCCCAGGAAGAAAGCGCCTTGCTGGCCGGCGCCCACTATCCGAAGCGCCTGTTCCGCTATCGTTTGATGCCGCAGGCCGGCGGATGGCTGCTCGCCGCAGGCCTGGTGTTCATCTTCGCGATGCGTGAACTCGACCTCAACGTTCTCGTCAGTCCCATGAACGCGAGCGCCTCCGTGCGGTATTACAACGCCTTGCACTTCGCCCGCGATAACTTCGTGGCGGCCTTCGGACTGGTGTTGTGCGCATTGCTCTGGTTGCCACTCACGCTTGCGGCCACGCTACGCGGATTCCGCGCCCAGGCC
>CAZCXL010000106.1:0-8253 GCA_964502625.1 uncultured Planctomycetales bacterium
ATCATCGTCAAGAAGTACGTCGGCCTCGGCATCGCGGTGGACACGCCGAACGGCCTGGTCGTGCCCGTGGTCAAAGACGCGCACCTCAAGGGGCTGCTGCAACTCGCCGCCGACCTGACCGACATTGGCAACCGCGCGCGCTCCGGCAAACTGCGTCCCGACGACTTCAAGGACGGCAGCTTCAGCATCACCAACGCCGGCAACATCGGCGGCATGTTCGCGACCCCGATCATCAACTTCCCGGAAGTTGCGATCCTCGGCGTGCACGCGATGCGCAAGCGCCCGGTCTGCGTCGGCGACGAAATCGTCGCGCGCGACATCATGCTGCTCTCGATCAGCATTGACCACCGCCTCGTGGACGGCGCCGACGGCGCCCGCTTCATGATGCGCGTGAAGGAGTTGCTCGAGGACCCGAGCTTGATGTTGCTCTGAGTCGGGCGGCTGAGCTGAGATCTCCACCCAAACTAGAGGGTGTGCCCCGCGTTCAGCCTCGAATTTGCCTCAAAAAGGAAGGTAAACTACCCGATATGGGAGGATAAGATTCCCATACCGGATGCTCACCGACTCCGCTGTTCTTCAGAGGGCTCTCGCCCTGCTCGGCCGCCTGATTGCGGCGCGGGGCCATCGTTCGGAGCTTGCGGTGGTGGGGGGCAGCGGCCTGTTGCTGCTCGGGCTCGCGACTCGAGCGACGCGGGACGTGGACGTGGTGGCACGCGTCGAGGGTGGAGTACTTCGACCCGCCGAGGAGATCCCCGGCTGGTTCTTTGAGGCAGTCCGGGACGTTGGGCGCGAACTCCAGCTCTCGGCTGACTGGATCAACACCGGCCCCAAGGATCTGTTTCGACTCGGCTTGCCTATTGGTTTCTTAGAGCGCTGTGAGCGCTGGGAGTTCGATGGCCTGACGCTCTACGTCGCGGGCCGCCTCGATCAAATTCACTTCAAGTTGTACGCAACCGCGGACCAAGGGCCCGAAAGCCGCCACTATCAGGATTTGATGTCGATGAAACCATCGAGCGCGGGGTTGGGAGTCGCGGGGAAGTGGTGCCGCACGCACGACCCTTCACCAGGATTCCGCGGTCTCCTGTTCGTGGCTCTGCGCATCGCAGGTTGGGAGGGCACTGATGCAGAACTCTAATCAATACGACGCGCCTCTCGTGGACTTCTGTTGGAGCGCTTGGGCGGAGTTCGGCGTGTCCGCTTGGACCCGAATGCATCCGGACTGGAGTATCGATCCGGAGGCATTGCTCATCCTGACCGGATGCTTGAGTGCGACCGATCTACGCCTGCGCGGGGAAGTGCTCGATTGGTGCGCCTCGAACGAGGCACTGCTTTCGCGCGCGCGCACACGCACGCTGTTGCGCTCCTGGCCGAGCACCGAATCATGGCCCATTTTCGCCACGGATCTCACGGCAGCCACGGGGAAATCGTGGGAGGGTTCGGCGAGAGGAGGCAACTTTCATGCCACGGGCAAGAGCGCGCTCACGCTCGAAGATCGTCCCGCTGCGATTGCGCTGCGCATTCGCGCCGTTCTGGGAGTTGGCGCGCGCAGCGAGATCGTGCGTACCCTCCTGCTTGCCCCCGAAGCGCGGAGTTGGAGCAAGCAGGAACTCTCCGTTGAAGTTGCCTATACGCGGCGCAACGTGCACGACGCGGTGGATCAACTGCACGCCGCTGGCGCCTTGCGCACTCTCGAGAGCGGAAACCGCGCGCGCTATCTTCTCGACCGCCGCCCGAGTTGGCTCGGCTTGTTCATGCCACTTCCGTCTCAGGCCAACGCTTCTGCGTCGCTCTTGCGCGCAGCATGGAAGCTCCGCTGCGCAAGTGAAGCATTGCGTGACATCGACGAGGGTATTCGCTCGATCGAAGCCCGCCGCTGCTGGAGCGGGATCGAGCCGGATTTCGTGCGCGCGGAGTGGCCTACTCCTTCGCTGAGCGACGGGAGTTCCGCTTGGACGCTCGTCAAAGCCTTTGAAGCAAAATTCTTTTTCGATCTCGCCGCCGGTCATTGGCCGATGGTGTCCGTGAACACCTAAGCATGAAGCGGTCGTGAAAGTTGTTCTGAGGAACTTGCAGACTCAGCGATCAGCGCGGCGTTGCCGGCGGCTCCACGAAGAAGGGCTCGCTCAACGCGGCGGCGAGGGTCCCGTCGCGATGGGGCTTCTGAAAGGTCATGCCGAAGCGAAAGCGCCCGAATCCCTTGCCGACAGAGTCGTGTTCGCAAGTGCCGCCCGCGGGAATGCGCGGAAACGAAGCCTGATTCCCACAGATTGTGAACCCTGGGTGGTTCGCCCAGCCGCCGAAGCCCTCGCAGAGCCAATGGTTGCTGGAGGGGTTGTACTCGACCTCGCGCGCGAGCCGATTTTCGATCGTGACTGTGATGGCGAAGCGTTCCGGCGGCGGCTTCTCGCGCCAGAGTGCGGGAGCCCGCACGTCCGCGATGACGATGCGGACGCCGCAGGCAACTATCCTTCTGCCATGCGTCAGCCGTCGCTATGCCTCGCACTTGCGCTGCTCGGCGCCTGCGCCGCGCCACCTGCGGAGCGACCGCTGCTGAGGGAGGCCATCCATGTGCTCGCGACCCAGGCACTCGGTGCCGAGCGCGTCAATTGGGAAAGATTGCAGCGCAAGTTTGAGGCCAGGATACCGGCGAGCGGTGGGATGACAGAAGAACGTGCCGCGATCCATCTCGCTGTGGCGGAACTCGGCGACCCGCACGCGCGCTACTTCGAACCCGCGCCGGGCGCGAGCGCCGAGCGCACGGAGACGGCTGCAGGAGCTGCGCCGGGCGCCGCTGTCGCATTGCCGGCGATCCCGACGGTGCCCGAAGGCCGCATGCTCGATGGGCGAATCGCCTACCTGCTCATTCCCGGTTGCGACGCTTACGATCAAGAGGCACAACTGCACTATGCGCGCGCGGCGCGCAGCGAACTTGCGCGCTTGGCTGCCGCACAACCGCGTGGCTGGATTCTCGACCTACGCCTCAACGGCGGCGGCAACGTCTGGCCGATGTTGCTCGGCCTGCAGCCGCTGCTCGGTGACGGCGAGCACGCAGGCTCGGTCGGCCCCGAAGGCGTTCACCGCCTGGGCTGCGATGCGCGTTCGGCCTGGCTGACTCAGCCGAACGGTCTGCAACATGCGCAGCTCGCGGACGACTCACCGCTGCCCGACGCGCCGCACCCCGATGCCGCCGTCGCCGTCTTGCTCGGCAACTGGACGATGAGTTCCGGAGAATTGATCGCGCTTGCGCTGCGCGACCTGCCACGCGCGCGCTTCTTCGGCGAACCAACCGCCGGGCTCACTACCGCGACTCAAGATTTCCCGCTCTCCGACGGCTCACGACTCAACTTGCCGATCTCATGGATGTGTGACGCGCGCGGCTGGGCGCCGCGCGGCCCAATCGCGCCGGACGAAACCACCTCTGCCGCCGATTGGCCGACCGCCGAAGACGCCACCACCCTCCGCGCTCGCGCCTGGATCGAAAAATAGCCAACTGCCACGCGCCGCCGTCGCCGGATCCCGCCTTCTCCGCTGCTGAGCCGCCGCAACGGCTGACTTTGCAGATCGGAGAGCATGCACTCCAAGTCACGCTGGGGGATGCTCGTGCTGCAGCGCCACGTCGGCACCGGCGACGCTGCGAACTCACCGGCCGCAAGATCGCCGGCCGCAGCGCGACCGCCTGCTGGCCAGATTTCGTTTCCTCAAAACCGCCGACTAGCGCACGCGCGTCGAAGTGGACGACATGAACATCGTCCACTCGCCGTTGTCGCCCAACATCCATGAGGTGTTGCGCTTGTGGTCTCGGTCGATGACCTCGACCACGTCGCGGAAGGGAACCATCGTCGCGGGATCGGCCATCGAAGGTCCCATGCTCTCCAAGGTCAGCACGCGCTTCTGCTCGTCGAGCCAGCCGTGGTAGATCCAAAGGTGGGTGGAGAAGTTGTCCATCCAGGTGCCGACGAACGCGGCCTGCCGCGGGTCGAAGCCGATCGCTAAGTGCCCGGTGAACGGAGAGCCGCCGAAGTTCGCGTTCATCTCGGAACTCACCCAAAAATCGCCGAGAGCCGTCGCGACCTCACGGTATTCCATCACCATCGGCGCCTGGTCAGGTCCCATTTCCGCCTGGCCCTTCACCGCCCACACGCCGACGAGCTGCTGCAGCCACTCATGCTCCGCCGTCGCGGGCGGCACCTGGGGGAGCTCGCCGGAGATGGCCGGATTGGACGGAGTGGTCGCGCAGGCAGCCAGCGCGAGCACGGCGAGCGGGAGGATCGGGAAGCGCATCTTTTCATTCTATCCCGATCCTCCCCGGAGTTAGGCTAGATCCTTCACCTGGAGACAGCCATGGTGGTGCTTCTCTGCGTTCTGGTGCTTTCGATTGCCTTGCAGTTGACCGCTGCATTTTTGGCGATCCGCTTGATTCGTGTCACAGGTTGGAAGTCCCCGTGGCTGCTGATTGCCGGAGCCGCCGTCCTCATGACCGTGCGGAGGATGGTTTCCCTCTCGCAGTATTCCACTTGGGAGTCTCGCCCACCGGGGTTCACAGCCGAACTCATCGCCCTCTCCATCTCGGCGCTCCTGGTGTTCGGCATCGCGCTGCTCGACCGCCATTTTCGCGCGGCGAAGCAGGCACTCCTGGAACTTGATTCCCATGCCGATCAAATGCGGCAAGCGCAGAAGATGGAGGCGCTCGGGCAGCTTGCGGCGGGCGTCGCGCATGACATGAACAATTTGCTGACCGTGATCTTCGGATCTCTGGAAAGCGTGCAGAATTCCAGCCGGCTCAATTCCGACGAGAAGTCGATGCTCGACGACGTTCATCAAGCCGCCACTCGAGCCAAGACGCAGATGCTCAGCTTGCTGACCTTCGCGCGCCGTGTGCCCCCTGCGCGCATTACTTTCGATCTCCATGAGATGCTCGCGCAGAACGTGGGACTGTTGCGCCGCGCCCTTCCGCCGCGCATCCAACTCGAGATCTGTGATACGGATTGTTCGCCGATTTGGATCCATGCGGATGAATCCCAGTTGCAGCAAGTCCTCTTCAACCTCGTTTTCAATGCGAAGGATGCCATTCGGGATCACGGCCGCATTCTGATTTCTGCGGATCTCACCGGCTTTGGTGAGGACGCCTGCGTCATCCTGAGCGTGCGTGATACCGGAAGCGGCATCACCTCCGCCGATCAACCGTACATTTTCGACCCATTCTTCACTACCAAGCCCGTGGGCGTTGGTACAGGGCTTGGACTGGCGGTGACGCGCTCGGTGGTGGAGGACCATGGAGGCAGGATTACCGTCGAGTCCAAACTCGGCCACGGCACGACGATCTCGATCTTTTTGCCCGTCGTGCCTGCGCCCGTCCTGGACGAAGAAGCTAGCCGCGTGAGCGGTCCGCGCGGCATCGGTCCGGTCATCTTGCTTGCCGAAGACAACGAGCAGGTGCGCGAATTGCTCACCACGTGCTTGCGCATCGGCGGATACTCCACGCTTGCAGTTGCTGACGGCACGCTGGCCGCAAAAATGATTCACCGTAAGGGAAAGTCGCTCGATCTTGCGATCCTCGACCACGAATTGCCCGGCCAGAGTGGATTGGAGATTCTGCGCGACCTGCGCGCGCGCGGATCAAAACTTCCCGTGTTGATGATCAGTGGCGGAGTCAGGATCCAGCAATCCGACCTCACGCCCCTCGGCGCCAGATTCCTACGCAAGCCATTCACTACGCAGGCTCTGCTCCTTGAAGTCGCTCAGTTGATCCCGCAATCCCTGCGCGTGCCTGTGCCTGGCTAGACTGTGAAGGGATAACGATGTCCAAAAAATTCGGCGCCGCCTGCCTGCTCGGAATCGTCGCGCTCCTGATATTCCTATTCTGGGATCAGCGATCGGGAGCGCCGGCGGACCCACCGCGCGAGCCAGGGGACGTCAGTCAGTCGTCGGAGGCGATTAGCGCGGAACCCCCTGCGCTCGGGCGCGCGGAGTTGCCGGCGACGGCAGTCGCGGAACTGCAAGCGCCGGACTCAGATCCCGCCGTTCCGCCAGGCCTACGCTTTCGCGGCCGCTGCGTCGCGGCGGAAGATGGCGCGCCGCTGAGCGGGGTCCTCGTCAACCTGGATGGTTGGCCCGGCAACGAGCAGTTGGAGGCGCTGCATGGACCGACGGTTTGGGACACGCCGGAGCCGGTACTTACCGGAGTGGACGGAACCTTCGAGTTCGAAACCCCGGTGGCGCTCTCCTACCAATTCACTCTGCGTTGTGCGAAGGAGGATCGGCTGATGCGAAGCGCGCGTTGGTTTCCGAGCATTCAGGCCGGCACCGTGATCGAACTCGGCGACGTTCGGATGCCGGGAGGCTGGCGCATCGAAGGCAGAACCCAGGATACGGACGGTGCGCCAGTCAAGACTCTCGTGCAGATTCGCAACCTGCCCATGCCGATCGCGCCGGACATGGGCGCCGGCGACACACTCTCCGCGCGCAGCGACGCCGAGGGCGCCTTCGCGTTCACTTCCGCGGTGCCGCCGGGAACCTGGCCACTCTTCGCGGAGATGGAGGGCTGGATGCTCGAAGCGCCGACTTCGTTCACTGTTCCCGAGTTCGAGGCGCCGCCTCCACTGATTCTGACCATGCGTGCCTTGCCTTCACTCCAGGGCAGGGTCGTGGACCAGGGCGGCGTACCGGTGATTCGCGCCGAGGTCGAGGTCAGGCAACACCGCGGGAATCGGATCGAGAGCGCCAGGGTGAAGGAGGACGGCAGTTTCACGCTCTACCAGCGCAATCGGGATGACTCTCCGGTCAGCCTGGTTGTGAGCGGCGCTGGAGTGCAGAGGCGCGAGTTCCCGGCAATGCTCGAGTGGGGAACTCAGGGGGTAACTCTTGTCGTCGAGCGCAGCCGTAGCCAAACGATTCGCGTGGTAGAGCGTGGGAGCGGGGTAGCGGTCGAGGAATTCGCGGTCCTGAGCAGCGTGAACGCGAGCGGACAGCCGTCGAACACCCTGCTGCTCTTCGGTCGGCATCCCGACGGGCGCGCGGAGGTGACCGGCCTTCAGAGCGGTCGCAATTTTTTGTGTGTGGTCTCGAAAGATCAAGCATTGCTCCCGAGCGACTGGACCGAAGTGGATGCCTCGACAGCGCCGGCGGACTCATTCACCGTTGAGTTGGATCGCTTGCGAGGGCTAGAAGTGGTGGTGCGCCTGCGCGACGGGACGCCGGTCACAGGCTCGAAGCTGCGTGCCTTCGATCGCATGCCCGTTCACGCTGCTGCTTATCAGGACTTGCGCAACCCCAGCCGGCAAGTATTCGGCACTGGACCCTTCAGCCAACTCTTTTCCCAAGCCGTCAGCGATGCGAGCGGGCACGTGAGCCTCTACGCGCCGGAGGACGTGCAAGAATTATTTCTCGATGCGGAAGGTCCGCACTTGCCGGCGCACTTGTCCGTCATCCGCCCTTTTGAACGAGGCGCACCGATCGAATTGATCGTAGGACGCGGCGGCTCCATTCGGGGCACCGTGACCCTGCCGCGGGGGATTTCCACCACCTATGCGGTCGGCATTCGGAGTGTGAGTGCCGACGGCCGGGAATACGGCGTTCCCGGCGCGGCTTCGCGCTCGGAGGCGCTACCCGTGGACGGAAGCTTCGCATTTTCGGCACTCGAGCCGGCCACCTACCGGCTCTACTTGAGTCCCGTGGTCAGATTTTCCTCGCCGGACGGCGGGAGTTCGTTGAACAGGCAGCTCCTGGACGAACCGCTGGTCGAGGTGGCGCTGGCCGCCGACGAGGAACGCGTCTTCGAGTTTGCCCCCCAACTTCCCGAGTGCAGCGTGAGCGTGCGCTTGTTCATCGATGGAGTTCCGATGATGGCGGGGCAAGCGGTTGTGCTCGCGCGCTCGCCACGCGATTCGGCACGAGGAGGTTGGCTGCAATACGGATCTTTCCTCACGGACGCCAACGGCTGGATCAAGGCTGACGGTCTGCAGCCCGGGACTTACTCCGCCACCGCGATCTTCAAGAACGCCGATGGAGGAAAGCGCAAGTTGGCCTCGGTTGCCACTGCCGAATTCGTGCCTGGCGCCGAGAACGTCTGCGAGTTCCACTTTCACTCAGTCAGCCTGATGATTCAACTGGTCGCGGACGAGGACGGAAGAGCACTTGCCGGCTGGACCTGCTATGTCAGCAGTGATGATGCGCGGCTGACGAGCCTGACCGAAGACTTCTTCGCTCCGGCCACTCGCGTCACCGATGCAGAGGGCATGATCCGCTTCGAGGCGT
>CAZCXL010000107.1:0-8185 GCA_964502625.1 uncultured Planctomycetales bacterium
GTTGATTGCCGACGATCTCTAGCGTGCGTCGCGTCACGCGGTCGAGGACCAGATGCCGCGCCGCGCGGTGCACTTGCAGATCCCGCCCCTGCGCCAGCGCGTGCTTCTGAGTGTCGCGCAAGTAGTCAAAGAGTCCGCCGCAGGCAGCAAGCGCTGCGTCCATTCCCTCCACGCCGAAGGCCTCCAGCGTGGCGGCACCGAAGTGCTCGGAGAGGTCGCGCGCAGCCCGCTGCGCGTCGAACTTCCAGGGCGGGCGGAAAGAAATCGGCACTCCTTCGCGCGTCAACGCCTCCGCAGCCGCGCGCACCAGTCCATGCAACGGCGCACTCTCATGAAGGTCGGGGAGCAAGGCCTCGGCCGGACCAATGCGCGCGACCTCGTCCGCCAGCCGCGCCGTGGGCGCCTCGGCGCAGCGGAATGCCCCCGTGCTGACGTCGGCCCACGCCAAGCCGAATCCGCCGTTCTCGATCGGCGCAAGCGCGAGCACCCATAAGGGCAGCGTGCCGTCCAGCTCTCCGGACTCGATCAAGGTGCCCGGACTGACCACGCGCACCACGTCACGATCCACGATGCCCTTGGCCTGCCGCGGATCCTGCAATTGTTCACAAATGGCCACGGTGTGGCCGGCGCGGACCAGGCGCACCAGATAACCCTCCATGGCGCGCACTGGAACGCCGGCCATGGGAATCTCACGTTCCTTGTCGCGGCTGGTGAGCGTGAGGCCGAGCACCTTCGAAGCCAACTTCGCGTCGTCGTGGAAGAGCTCATAGAAATCTCCCATGCGGAAAAAGATCAGCGCGCCCGGGTGCTTCTGCTTCGCGGCCTCGAACTGGCGCATCATGGGCGTCAGCTCGGCGGCCAGGCGGTCGGGGGCAGGGGCTTCCTTCACGGGAATCCGCGATTCTAGGTCACCCGGATTCCGCCACCTCGTGCTAGCCTGAGACCACCCTCTCCCGCACCGGGAGCCCCATACCCATGCTTCTCGCTCTCCTCCTCCTCTCGTCGCAAAATCTCGTGGTCAACGGAGATTTCGAAACGAACTCCTCCACGGGTTGTGACTTCAACCTCACCAACGCGACCTTCTCCTCCAAGATGTCGGGCTGCACCGGATACGGACCGCAGAACGAGATCGACATCATGGACGGTGGCTGCGGCTACGGACCCACGGGCCCGGCCGGCTCAACCAAAATCGGCGTGGCGAACAACGGCGACCCGAGTGTGGACGCCCTGACCATGACCCTCACCGGCCCGCTCACGGTCGGCAAGACGTACACGATCAAGATGTACCTCTACGCGCACATTGAATCGTGGGCGCCTGTTCAGTTGCCCATCGAAGTTGGACTCAGCACCGTGGCTGGAGCGCAAGGCACCGTGGTGGCAACTCTGACTCCCACCGTCGGCGTATTCACGCAAGTCTCCGCCACCTTCACGGCGGGAGTCGCCGCTTCGTATCTGTCCGTTTCGGCCGCGCCGTTCTTTGACGGCTGGACCCACATTGATGGAGTGGAACTGACCGGCGGCTTCACGCTCACCAAGACGGGAACGTGCGCAGGCCCGGTGGGCCTCACCACCACGGGCGGCACCGGCGGCGGCGCCGTTGCGCTGCTCTACGGCAACCCCGGCTCGAGCACCAAGCCCTCCGGAGTCTGTGCGGGCACGACGGTCAGCCTCGCTCAACCGACGCTGGCTGCAGTCATCACCGCCAACGCCGCCGGCACGGCCGCTCTCGGCTTCAACGCTCCCGCAGGCGCCTGCGGTAGGACCATTCAGGCCGTGGATTTGGTGAGTTGCTCGGTCTCGAATACGGTCGTGCTTTAGACTCACTCTTCCCAAAAGATCGCGGCGTGGAGTTCATCCTCGCCGCGATTATTTATTTGCCGGCCTGGATGAGCATGGATGCAATGAGGTGAAACATGGGTGAACTCGACGAATTTCAGACAATTTAGCGCGGAATCTGGACGACCATTTACGCTAATGCTTCAGGCGTTGCGTCCTTTGCCCCCAGGCTTCCCGCAGCACCCCTTACTCATGTTACGCAACATTCTCACGCTCTCCCTCCTCACTGGGCTTGCCGCGCCCCTTGCGGCCCAAGATCTCTTCCGCGCCAACCTGAGCGGAGCAGAGGAAATTCCCCCGCTCGCCACCACCGCCGGCGGCTGGAGCACGGTCGTGCTCAACGCGAATTCCACACTTACCTACACCTTGCGCACCTGGGGACTCAACGGCATTGATGCGCACATCCATGTGGGAGCGCCGGGAACGTCGGGCGGCATTCTCATCACCCTCGTCGGCGGTCCAGCGGTTTGGGCCGGCACTTCGACTGCGCTCACTCCTGCGAACGTCGCCACGCTGCGCGCTGGCGGGCTCTACATGAACGTGCACACGGCTGCGCATCAAGCAGGAGAAATCCGCGGCCAGATCCTGGCCTCACCGGCAAATTTCGCCGCGAACGCCAATGGCGCGCAGGAGACGCCTCCCAGTGGCAGTAGCGCAACGGCCGTCGGCACCTTCCTGGTGAATCCTGATCGCTCCGTAACCTACAGCGTGGGTGCCACTGGATTGAGCGCGACTTCCGCGCACATCCATACCGGAGATCCCGGCGTCGCTGGTGCCGTGCTCTTCACGCTAACGCCTGGACCCACCTCATGGTCCGGAACGACTGCGCCGCTCAGCGAAACTGATTTTGCGCTCTTCCAGCGCGGTGGCATGTATCTGAACATCCACACGGCGGCCCTGCCGACTGGCGAGATCCGCGGCCAGATTTTCAACTCGGGCGAATCCTACGGATTCGGCTGCGCCGGCGGCGGCGTGACGGATTGCCGACTCAGCACGGTGGGCACGCCGATGAGCGGCGGCTCCGTGCAGTTGCGGATTACCGGCGGCGCTCCGGGAGGCAGCGGCTTTCTGGGCATCTCGCTGGCTCCGGCTGCAGCGTTGTTCGGTTCCTGCCAACGACTGATCGGCCTCCCGACCGCGGCAACCCTGCCGGTCTCCCTCAATGGTGCGGGTTCAGCCACGATGACCTTGATGCTGCCGAGTCTGATGTCCGATGCCAGCGCGTACTTTCAGTTCGGTGGATTCAGCGGCGGCACGCTCACTTACACGAGCGACGGATGGGCGCTGCGGGTGGAAGTGCTCTAGTCGGAGCGCTTGTGATGAACCGATTCCTCCTCTGCCTTGCCTCGTGCGTGGCGTTCGCTACGCCGGGGCTCGCGCAGAGCGCCTTCCGCGCCACACTCGACGGCAGCCAAGAAGTGCCGCCGGTGTCAACCAGCGCAGGCGGCTGGGGCACGGTGCTGCTCAACGCGGACGGTTCGGTGACCTATGAGCTCGCAACCTGGGCATTGGATGGACTTGCAGCGCACATCCATACCGGTGCGACGGGGACGCCGGGCAGCGTCATCGTGACCCTCGGCGGAGGCTCTGCGGTGTGGAGCGGAACCTCGACGCCACTCGCCGCCGCCGATGTCACCGAACTGCGCGCTGGCCGTTGCTATTTCAACGTACACAGCGCCACGCATGCGGGTGGCGAGATTCGCGGCCAGATCTTGGCCTCCCCCGCCGAATTCGCGGCCTTCGCGAACGGCAGCCAACAGGTGCCTCCCACCAACAGCGCCGCCACCGCGCGCGGGACTTTCGTGGTGAATCCGAATCGCACGATTACCTATGCGATCTCATCGACCGGCATCTTCGGAACCATGGCACACATTCATCTCGGCGTTCCGGGCATGTCGGGCTTGATCCGCTTCCCCTTGCTTCCCGGACCGACCGCTTGGGCTGGCACCACCAATCCGCTCTCTGAACTCGAGTTCGCGCAACTCCAGGTCGGCGGAATGTATTTCAACATTCACACCACTGCGTTCCCTGCCGGAGAAATTCGCGGCCAGATCTTCTCTTCCGGCTCGTCTTACGGCTTCGGGTGCGATGGCGCCGGCGCCAGCGGTTGCACTCTCTCCACGCAAGGAGCGTTGATGAATGGCCGCTCCATCAGCGTGCACGTGACGCATGGTGCGCCCGGGGGATCGGGAATGCTCGGCATCGCGCCAACTCCCTTCTCCGCGTTGCGCGCGGGTGGCTGCGCCCAACTGATTGCCATGCCGGGCTTCACAATGCGCCCGATCGCACTTGACGCTACCGGTGCCGGCAATCTCGTGTTGCAACTGCCGCCGGTTGTCGTGGACGTGGATGCGTACCTGCAGTTCGTCGGACTCGTCGGCGGCACGCTCGCCTACACCAGCAACGGCTGGGCGCTGCGGGTCGAAGTGCTCTAGCCGCGCGCGACCGTGCATCGCGCGCGCGCAAAACAATCCGTGACGTGGTCGTTCACCATGCCGGTGGCCTGCATCATGGAATAGACCGTGGTCGGCCCGACGAAACTCCAGCCTGCGCGCTTGAGCTCCTTGGAAAGCGCGGTGGATTCCGGCGAAGTGGCGCGCACACCGCCGAATTCGTGCACGGGAGCGGAAGCGAAACTCCACCACCAGGCGCTGATGCCGCCCCGCGCGTCTTCCGCCTCTTGGAGGCGCCGCGCATTGTTCAACACGGATTCAATCTTGCCGCGATGCCGCACGATGCCGGCGTCCTTGAGCAGGCGCTCCACGAAATTCCCGTCGCTCCGCGCGAGGGCGTGGTGATCAAACTCCAGGAAGGCACGGCGAAAATTCTCGCGCTTGCGCAGGATGGTCAGCCAAGAGAGGCCGGCTTGAAACCCCTCCAGACACATCTTCTCGAACAGCCGACGATCCGCCATTGCGGGCATTCCCCACTCCTCGTCGTGATAGCGCACGTATAGGGCGTCATCGCCGCACCAAGCACAGCGGCTCAGGGTGTGGTCATCGGTTGCCGGGAAGCGACTGCGCATGGCTAGGCTCGCGCGTAATCTAGGTCAGCCCAGCCGCGTTCCCTGCGGCTCCGACGGCTTCCCCCATGCACCGCAGCCCTCTCCCGCGCATTCTGGCTGCCGTGATCCTGGCGTTGGGCGGCTCCTGCTCTTCGCTGTTTGAGAACTATCCCGACACCGCATGGCCCGGGATCGAGGGAATGCAGGCGGGCAATTTTGCCTATGCCGCTGAGCACTTCGCGAGCATCGAGGGCAGTTTCGGCAGCGACGCCTTTCTGGGACACGCAGAAGCCGGCATGGCCTGGCACGTGGGTGGTCAGTTGCGCGAGGCCGTGGACGAGTGGCTGAAAGCTGCGGAGTTGTTAGACGGCTTCGGCGATCGCCCCACCATCAGCGGACGCAGCATGACGGAAGGAGCCCTTTCCATCCTCATCAACGACAAAACCATTCCTTACGACGGCGAAGGATTCGAGGCCGCGCTCTTGCACGGCTTCTTGGCGTGGGATTATCTGCGACTCGGCGAGCTTGATGGCGCCATGGTCGAAGTCACGCGTGGTTATGAGATCGAGCGTTTCGAGGAAGATCGCTACGGAACGACTTACGGTATGAATCGTTTTGCGCGCTACGTCGCGGCACTCGCGCGCGAATTCGACGGCAGCCCGTACGGCGCGGAAATCGATCTCAATTTGCTCGCGGAAGACGCCGGCAATCATCCGGCGGTGCTGTTCTCGCTCCAGCGGGTGCGCGCCTTGCAAACGCTGGAAGGCACCCGCGAATCGCGTCAAAAGGCCACTTTGGTGGTCGTCTTCGAACGCGGCACGATGCCGCAAAAGGTCGAAGAGAGCGTCACTTTCAACACGCGGCGCTCCATCGGCCAACTCGCCTTGCCTGCATTCGAGCGGCGTCCGGGCATCGGGGGAACTTTACGCGTGAATTTGGGAGGCACGACCGTTGGCAACACCGTGGTCCTGGAAGACGTCGAAGAAGTCGCGAGGCGCAATCTGCGCGACAGAATCGGTTGGATCACCACCAAAGCGATCGCGCGCGCCGCCGGGAAAACCATCTTGATTGACGCCGCCGCCGAAGCCGTGGAAGAAGAGCACGGTCAGTTGGCCGGATTGGCCGTCGGCTTGTTCGGATCCGTACTCAACCTCGTCAGCGAAAGCGCGGATCTGCGCTCTTGGCTAACCCTTCCGCGCGACATTCAAGTGCTGCGCGTTGAAGTAGAGCCCGGGCCGCACATGCTGCGCCTAGAGATGGACGGCGTTTCTCAGGGCAGCAAAGGCCAACCTTGGGCTGACTTGGGCGTAATCCAGTTTGAAGCCGGACGCACCGTGCTGGTTGGAGCCCGCTCCCTGGGCGCCGCACTCCACGTCGCGCCGCCCCGCATCCGCAACTCGAAGATCCGTCAGGATACAGTGCAACCATGAACCGACTTTCCGCGCCTCTGCTCACCGCGCTGCTCGGGCTTGCTCTCACGAGCGCAGCCTGCAGTTCGTCAGGCGTGCACAACGGCCCCCTCAGCGGCGAGGCCGTGACCGTTGGCGAAGACGAGGTCAGCGATCTCGTCCTGCTCGACAACGAACGCGTTGCCTTCGGCGACAACGATCTCGCCATCTACCAGGTCGAAATCGTCAATCGCACGCGCGGCTCACTCCGCCTGGAGTACCGCGCGCGCTGGTTCGACGACGACGGCATCGAAGTGGACGACGCTACCCGCTCCTGGCGGCCGATCTTCGTCTCCGGCAGTTCCTCCTTCCCGGTGCGTTCGGTGGCCCGCAACATGCGCGCCGTCCGCTGCATCGTCGAAGTCCGCAGCCACTCGCCGAGCACTTATTAGACATGCGCGCCCTTCCTTTCCTGCTCGCTCCCGCGTTGGCGCTCGCCGCCTGCTCGGGCCCGGACATTTACAAAGCGGAAACCATCCGCTTCGAAGGCGAAGACCGTGACGCAGACGACCCGGCAGTCCGAGACGTCCGCATCGAGGTCAAGTCCTGGCTGGACGACGACCAAGTCTTGGTCGAGAGCGTGCTCGGACGCGTGCTCGACGGCCGACTTGCCGCGCAGTTCGCGCTAAGAACCGAGGAGGACGAGCCCGTACGCGTGCTCTGCACCTGGGAATGGCGCGATGCCGACGGCGTCGCTCTGCGCTCGGGCGCTTCTGAGATTCAGCGCCGCTACCTGGTGATACGCCCGCGCCAGGAGGAAACCCTCACCTTTACCGCGCCCAGCGATCTTGCTCTGCGCTTCTACGCTGCCATTGAAGCCACTCACGAATAGGACCCCCATGAGATCCGTCCACACTGCCGCCTTGATCCTCGCTGTCGCGCCGTTGGCCGCATGCAGCACCAGCGTCACCTACGAAGACCCGGAGGAAGTCGAGATCCTCTCGACGGACTTCTCCTACTCGGACCTGAGCCAGATCGCCCAGAAGCTCACCGACTCCTTCCTCCAATCCAATGCCTGGGGCGGCGACGTTCCGCGCATCGTGATGGGCGGCGTGGCCAATCGCACCAACCAGCACATTGACACTGTGAACATCACCGACACGATCCGCACCGCGCTGATCCAGTCGGGCAAGTTCTCGGTGCTGGCCGGCGTGGGCGATGCAGGCCTTTCCGAAATCGATCAGGAAATCGACTACCAGAAGAGCGGCGCCGTGGACCAGGCCAGCGCCGTCGAGATCGGCAAGCAACTGGGTGCGGAATACGTGTTCTACGGGCGCTTCACCACCTTGACCGACCAGCACGACGACATCCGCAGCACCTTCTACAAGTTCACACTGAATGCCGTGAACGTGACCACGCGCCAAATCGTGTGGGCGGATGAGTCCAAGCTGCGCAAGCGGAAGGACAAGACCTTCTTCGGCTGGTAGGTTTCTCGCTTACTCAGTCAGCGGCAGCACTTCCACCCGGCGGAACTCCACCGGGTGGCTCTCGCCTTGCAGCGAAATTGTGCCGCGTTCCAACTGCAAGTTGCCATCTCGGATCAGTTGCTTGGCCCAGGGATCGCTCGGGTCCAACTGCGGGCGCTGATATTCCATCACCGGCGCTCCATTCACGAAGTGGCGAATCACTTCGTTGCCGAGCACTTCGACTTCCACGCTCACCCAAGCGTCGCCGTGAATCGTCTCCGAGCGCGAGTCCATGCAGTGTTGCGTGACGAGCTTGCCTTCCATCTCCACGTTCGTGCCTGGCGTGCATAGATTGGCGGTGGAACGCGCGTTGGTGCCGTCGCCGCCGAGAAGTTGCACTTCAATCGACACCGGGAACTCCTGATCCAAGGCCATGCTCTCCGCGCTCTGGCCGTGAAGCATGATTCCGCTGTTGCGCCAAGCCCAACCCG
>CAZCXL010000108.1:0-8128 GCA_964502625.1 uncultured Planctomycetales bacterium
GGTCTCCGGCACTACGTCGAAGCCGCCGACCGTGCCGTGTTGCTCGGCGAGCGTCGTGGTCTGGCCATCCAGGGTTTGCAGCGGGACGTCGAACACGGTCGGCGTGCTGTCGCGGGGCGCTGCGCAGCTTGCGGCCAGAACGATCATCCCGAATAGACCCGAGGTAGTGCGGCAGTGCGGCATGGCGAAAGTTCTCCGGCGGACAGCCTACGATAGAGGCGTGGAGTACCGAACAAAGATCGCGCTGGGTTGCGGAGGATTCTTGATTTTGGCCGTGATCGCGGCGGTGGCCGGCTGGTGGAGCATGGTGCACGACTTCACCATGACCAATGACCCGGTGGAAGTGCGCGCGCGCAGCCTGGCGATCTTGCCGCTGGAGCCGCACGAACCGCTGGTCCCCTTCTACGCCCGACGGATGGAGCGCGGCGGCGGAGACGAGGCCGTGATTTGGGCCGTGGACAGCCGCTACCAGAATTTAATGCTGGTGATGCGTAGCGCAGAGATCGAGCCGGAGTCACCGGAGGCTCTGGTGGAGACGCTGGCGCAAGTGCATCCGAATCTTTCGGGCTTCGACCCGGAGCCGGGAGCGCAACGCGAGACGGTGCGGGTGCTCGGCGTCGAGCGCACGGCAATCGCGCAAACGGCCCGCACCACCCAAGAGTCCAAGCAGGGCCGGGTGAGCGTGTCCTTCGCCTACGGCGGGCGTTGGGTGCTCTTGATGCTGCAAGGCGATCCTGCAGATGCGAACACGGTGGCGTTACAGAAGTTGCTGAGTGGCGTGCGGTAAGCGCTGGTTTAGAACCGCAGGGTCAGCAGGTTGCTGAAGTCTCCGAAGCCGCTCGGCGCGGAAGGATCCAGAGTCACGGCGTGCAGATGCAGACTCGTGCCCGCGAGCGCACCCGGCGCCAGCGGCGTGAGATTGAGTGTGGCGACTGCGCGCCCGCTTGCGTCAAGAACGCCACTCCAGTTCTGCGTGAAGGGCGGGACATCGCCGGCGCGAGTCTGCAGAAAGATCAAGTCCGGATTCAGCGGAGTGCCGCGCCAATCTCCAGGCGGCATGGCCTGTCCCGGAAAGGCGCTGCGCGAGGCCACGATCCGATATCTCAGCCCCGCAGCCGCCGGCAACTCCAGCAGGAGCGTGAAGTTTGCGCCTGCTCCAGTGAAAACCTGGGTGGGACCACGCAGACTCGGCGCCACGCCTAAGCCTTCAGGATTTTGGAAGAGCGGCGAGGCGGACACGACGACAAGATTGCCGAGCGCATCCACGTGAGTGATGCGATTTCCGAACGGAGTGCCCGATTCCGAGACGTAGAAACCACCGGCGCCGTCACCATGGATGTCATCCGGATTGCCCAGCGGCGGCGAACCCACGAGGAGAGTGGCGGGCCCGCCCGCGCGCGGAATGCGCTTGATGAAGTCGGGATTGCCGCTCGAGATCGCGTAGTCGCCGTTCGCGAAATTGGCCACGCCCTGCGTGAGACTCAGGCCATTGGAGATGAGGATCTTGCCCCCCGTCAGACGGTCCACGCGCCAGAGCAAGCCGCTCAAATCTTCCGTGACCAGATAATCCCCGCCCGGCTCCACACACACAGCGAACGGACGCGAGAAGCCCGACGCAATCGTGGAAACGGATCCCGTAGGACTGACGCGCAAGAGTTGGCCGGAAGTCAGCGCCGTCACGACCACGCTGCCATCGTGGTCCATCGCCATGCGAATGGGACCGGGAAGACCTGAGGCGAGGGTGGTCAGAGCACCGCCTGGATCGAGTTTGAAGATCGCGCCCGCGCTCCAATCGCAAACGAGCACTTCTCCATTGCGGGTGACGTCGGCATCGGCCACGCCTTGGAACGGAGGCCCGGAGCGCAGCAATGTGGCCGCTCCCGTGACGGGGTCCACACGGAACACGCCATTGGCGTAGAAATCACCCACCACGATGTCCTGGCCGCGCACGAGCTGTGCGCTGGCGGGCCCGCTGGAGAGAAGAAAAACGGGAAGAAGAGTGAGAAGGCAGCGCATGGGGATGGCTTCTTCAGCCTACCAAGGTTTTCTAGAATCCCAAAGGAGGCTCCGCCCATGCTCACGACCGCCGTTTTGCTTGTTTCTCTGCTGGTTCCTTCCAACAACTCTACCTTGCTGCAAGAACCGCCGACGGTCGGCGCCTTCGACGGCTTATGGCAAACCAGCTACGGCCGGATGCGTTTGAGTCACCGCGAAGCAAGCGTGACGGGCAGTTACTCCTACGCCAGCGGATCACGCATCGAAGGCAAGTTGGAAGGTGAGCGGCTGATCTTTCACTATTCGGAACCCGCGGCGCGTGGCGAGGGCTGGTTTGAGCTGCGCGACGATGGCCAGAGTTTCGAGGGTAAGTGGCGTCCGGAGGGCCAGGAGGGCTGGCAAGCGTGGACCGGCAAGCGCATTCCGCCGGTGAGCGGCAAGGTCTGGCTGGTCGTGCTCGAAGCCTACTGGGAGAGTGACCTCGCCGAAGAGGAGTATTCCTTCGGCGACATGCTCGAGAGTTATTTCACCATGTCCTCCGCGCGGCACGTCGAGGTGCGTCATCGCTTCTTTCACGATGCGGAAGACTTCCGTCGGCTGTGCGCCGAAGTGCCCTACCTTGCGGAGCCGGTGGTGTTGTTGATCTCCAGCCACGGCAGCGAGGCCGGGATCAGCGTCGGTGGCACGAACATTGACGCCGACGTCATCGCCGCGAGCACACGCGGCGCCAGCAACCTGAAGCTCTTGCACCTTTCCGGATGCTCGATGATGCATGGTGAAGTTCCGCAGCGAGTGATGCAGCAGATCCCCAGTGAGGCGCGCTTCCCGATCTCGGGCTACAGCACTTCGGTCGCATGGGATGCGAGCGCGATCTCAGACTTCATCTTCCTGTCCTTTCTGCTGATCCACGGCATGGATCCGGCAGAGGCGGTGCGCCAGAG
Organism: uncultured Planctomycetales bacterium; assembly: GCA_964502625.1. Taxonomy (GTDB): domain Bacteria; phylum Planctomycetota; class UBA1135; order UBA1135; family UBA1135; genus JAQBVK01. The sequence continues at coordinate 2,937 of CAZCXL010000108.1, forward strand.
CATCTTGGTGGCGCCGTTCATGGGCAGCCAAGAAACCGAGGGGGCTGCCTTCGTCGCCTTGGGGCTCGATCTGTTGCTTCCGCCCGCACTGGCCAGCGCGCACGATTGAATGCCGGCAACGGTTCTGAGACCTTGATGCCATGGCTCCCGCACCGACGCGTCGCGATTTCCTCTTCGCCACTGCCGCGAGCGCGGCAACGCTAGCGGCGGCTGGTCCGGCGCAATTCCTTGCGCGCACACCCGGCCTTCGCTCTGCGAACGGACGGCTCAACCTCGGAATCATCGGCTTCGGGGTGCGGGCGCGCGAACTCACCGGCGATTTCCTCGCGGATGAGGGCGTGGAAATCATCGCCGTCGCGGACGTAAGCACGGCGCGCGCCGAGGAAGGCGTGCGCCTCGTCAACGAGCGGCGCAAGGCGCAGGTTTGCAGCCGCGCCCCCCATTGGCGGTCCATTCTGGCGGATCCCGCGATTGACGCCGTTCTGATTGCCACTCCGGATCACGGACACGCCGAACCGGCGATCGCCGCCTGCCTCTCCGGGCGGCACGTCTACTGCGAGAAGCCGCTTTCTCTCACTATTTCTGAAGGCCGCGCGATCGCCGACGCCGCGCGCACGGCCGGCGTGCGCTTCCAAACCGGCTCCCAGCAACGCTCGGAGTTTTCGCACTTCTTCGTGCGTGCCGCCGAGGCCGTGCGTAACGGCCGCATCGGCACGCTGCGACGGATCACGATCGGCGTGGGTGGTCCGCCGGTGCCCTGCGATCTGCCGGAGCAGGAGCTCCCGGAAGGAATTGATTGGGACGGCTGGCTCGGCCAAGCGCCGCTGCGCGGATTCCACGAAGTGCTCTGCCCCATCGGCATGCACAATCACTATCCGATGTGGCGCTCCTACCGCGAATACTGCAACGGCGGCCTCGCGGACATGGGTGCGCACCATTTCGACATCGCGCAGTGGGCGATGCGCATGGATCACAGCGGCCCGCGCGAAGTCCTGCCCCCCGCCGACGGCGCCCAGACCGGATTGCGCTTCCGCTACGCGAGCGGCGTCGAGATGGTGCACGGCGGCCCCACCGACTGCACCTTCGAGGGCAGCGCTGGGGTGATCGAGTGCTCGCGCGGCCACGTCAAGGCTTTGCGCGATGGCGTCGAGGCGCCGGCCCTGCTCGAGCCTCCGACCGGGAAGGAAGAAGCCCTGCCGCGCAACCACGGCCACGTCGCCGACTTCCTCGCCGCCATCCGCGAGCAACGGGATCCGATCTGCACCGCAGAGATCGGCCATCGCACGGCGACCATCTGCCAATTGGCGGTCATCGGGTATCAGGTGGCCAAGCCGCTCGCCTGGGACCCGGTCACCGAGCGCTTCACCGGCGACCACGCCGCCGCCGGCGCCGCGCTGCTGGCGCGGCCGGTCCGGAAGCACGCTTAGCGGCTCGCTCGAGTGATGTCCCGCAATCCTTGCGCGGGATCATGGAGTAATCTGGTGCCCGGGCCTCTCTCGATCCAACTCCGGCTCAGTATGGGTTCACTCTCCCCCGACCCGCTATCTCGCTCTGGCAACGGCGCGGAGATTGAGGCCATGATGCATCAGCATCTCCCCGGCCTGCACGCCTACATCCGGCTGCACGCCGGGCGCCTGGTACTGGCCAAGGAGTCGGCCACTGACCTCGTGCAATCCGTGTTCCGAGAGGTGCTGGAGGACCGTGGCACGATCCAGTTTCAAAGCGAAGGCCTGCTGCGCCACTGGCTGTACCAGACCGCGGAGCGCAAAATCATTGATCGCGCGCGCCACTGGAAGCGCGAGAAACGCGATGCGGCGCGGGAAGTGCGCGGGACGGAGGATTCACAGCTGGTGGACGCCTACCGCTCCTTCTGCAGCCCATCGGGAGCCGCGATCGCGCGCGAGGAGTTGGAACGCGTCGAAGCAGCCTTCGCCAAGTTGCCGGAGGAAGCGCGGGAAATTATTGTCTTGTCGCGCGTGGTGGGACTCTCGCACGCCGAACTCGCCGCGAAGATGGGTCGCACCGAGGGATCCGTGAGAACGCTGCTGAGCCGTTCGCTGGCGAAGCTCGCGCTGCTGGTGGAGTAGTTCGAGATGAAATGGGTGCCGGGATCCTCGGCACAGGTTGTGCGTCGGATCCCGGCTGGTAAAGAAATCTGCGGGCTTAGTTGGAGTTGTAGTTCTGACCACTGTCCACAGCGCCGCCATTCTTGCCCTGGCTTTGAGGGACACTCACGGTCACAGAGCCCTGGCAGCTTCCGCCCTGTCCATCCGTTGCTGTGAAGTGAATCCTGTAGACGCGCCCGTTGCCCGTTCCGGAGCGTTCGGCGCGGATCAGCACGGTGGACCCCTGGAGCACCGCATCCGGACCCGTATCGCCTTGGCCAAGGCCGGTCGCCGGCTCGTCTTGGGTGACCGAGGTCACCGTGATGACGATGGCGTCGTTCTCAGGATCGCTCACTCCCATGATCGTGATCGGAATGAGCTTGTGGTTCGGCGGCCAGAGTAGAGGCTGGCTTGCCACCGCAGCCGCGCAGAGCGGAGCCGCGTTCACGTCGAGGACCTGGATCGAAACGGTGTCCGGCAGCAGACTGGGATCCAGAAAATCGCTGACGCCGAGTTCGAAGACCAGCGTCGCTCCGGCGAGCGTAACTTGCGGAGGGGTGAAGCGCGGCGCGACGCTGCCCGCACCCGCGAGGGCCACCGTCGGGCCGCCGACCTGAATCCAGGAGAAACTGATCGGGTCCAGGTCCGGGTCGTAGCTGGCCGAGCCATCGAGGACGATTTCAGATCCTTCCGCTCGCGTCTGATCACCGCCCGCGTTGGCGATCGGCGGATGGTTGACGTTCTCGACCAGGACATCGACGTAGGCGAAGTTGGAGTCAATCCCGTCGCTGACCAGCAGTTGGAAGCTGAGCAGTTCGCCGAGTTGGCCGACGAAGGGGGCGAGGAAGCCGGGGTTGGCAGTATCCGCGTCCACGAGCAGGACTGGCGTTCCCGCTACCTGCATCCAAAGGAAGCTGAGCGGATCATTGTCCACGTCCGCGCTGCCGGAACCGTCGAGCATGACCAGCGCGTCTTCCACGACGGTCTGGTCATCGCCCGCGAAAGCGATCGGCGGGTTGTTCACGTTCTTCACGCTGATGTCAACCGTGTCCGGCGCGCTGTCACCGAAGCCGTCATTCACAATGAGCTCGAATGTGAGGGTGGCGCCGCCGATCAGGACGGCAGGTGCGTAGAAGCTCGGCGTGACAGTCGCTGCATCCAGGAGCGCGACCGCAGGTCCTGCGACTTGGGACCACGAATAGCTGAGCGGATCTCCCCCATCAGCACTGCTGGCAGATCCGTCCAAGGCGACCAACTCGCCCTCGGCCACGGTTTGATCTGCTCCGGCGCCGGCGAGCGGCGGGGTGGGCGGGGAACTGGGTTCGAACTCCTCCACGGTGTCGAGCTGGTTCGTCCCCAGGTTCTGGCCCCCGATCGCGTAGATCTTCCCGTTCACCGCCTCCGCAGTCAGCAATCCACGGGCAGTCGGCATGAAGGCCTTGGTGGTCCAGATGTTCGTGGCTGGGTCATATTCCTCTACGGTGGCGAAGAAGCCCGAAAAGCTTTGCCCTCCGATCGCGTAGATCTTTCCATCCACCGCCGCTGCACCAATCCCGTTCCTGGCTGCCGGCATGGAGGCCTTCGGGGTCCAGATGTTGGTCGCTGGATCGTATTCTTCCATAGTGGCGAGATAGGTATTGGTGCTGCCGCCCATCACGTAGATCTTCCCGTTCACCACCACTATACCGGGTGAGTTCCTACCGGTCGACATGGAGGCTTTGGTGGTCCAAGCGTTGGTCGCCGGGTCGAATTCCTCCACAGTGTTGAGGTTGCTCCCGTTCGTTCCCCCGATCGCGTAGACCTTCCCGTTCACCGCCGCGACAGCAACGTGGGCCCTGGCTGTCGGCATGGAGGCCTTGGTGGTCCAGGTGTTCGCGGCCGTGTCGTATTCCTCCACGGTGGCGATGACAGGAGGGCCGAGGCTTGGGCTTCCCCCAATGGCGTAGATCTTCCCGTTCACGGCGGCCGCGCCCAGGAGAAACCTGGCGGTCGGCATGGAGGCCCTGGTAGCCCAGGTGTTCGCAAGGGGGTCGTATTCCTCCACTGTCGCGAGCCTGAACCCGATCGCACTGCTGGCATCGTCAATGCCCCCGATCGCGTAGATCTTTCCGTTCACCACCGCTGAAGCCAAGCCGGTCCTGGCTGTCGGCATCGAGGCCTTGGTAGTCCAAGTGCCATCCTGAGCGAAGCTCGGGTGACCCGGCAGCAAGAATGCCAGAGAGCCGAGGAGCAATGAGAAGGTTCGAGAGGGATGAAGGAATGACATGACCTTGATTGGGTAATGAGTGATGGGTGGCCGGCTCCAGGAGGAGCGTTTCCGTCACTGAGGCGACGCCGGGAGTCTGGCGTTACGAAAATTCCCGGAGAAAGCGCCTACGCGAAGGGATTCACGTCCCTTAGCTCATCAAGGACCGCCGAGCCATCGCTCACACTCCGCGGCTTTCAGTTCGCGCGGCTTGTGGGCCTGCGCGAAGGTCAGGGGATCCAGCGGCCAGGTCCGAACGGTGCCGTCGTTCGAGACCGTCAGCAGCCGATCGCCGTCCGGAAAGCAGGCGTCCAGAACGGAGCGCGTATGGCCTCTGATCACGGCGTGCAACGCGCCGTTCGAAGCCTTCCAAACGCGTGCCGTGCCGTCGGCAGAGGTCGTTACGGCCCAGTGCCCATCGGGGCTGAAGCTGCCTCCGAGGATCCAGTCCTCATGACCATCCAGGGTTGTGAGAATTTCGCCATCCCCAGCATCCAGGATGAGGGCAAATTTCCCCATCAGCAGGATTCTGCCGCCGTCGGGGCTGAATCGAAGGCGCTCGGCGGAGAACGGAACTTCCGTCTCTCTAACCCAAGCGCCATCGGGCCAGGAGCGAATGGCAACCAGATTGCGCCCGTCTCGAATAAAACTGCCCGCCAGCTGCGCGTCGTCCGGGCTGAAGGCAAGGGCCACCGGCCCTCCGGGCAGAGGGGATCTGTCCAAGGACTCCGTGTCCTGATCGGTGGAGTGAATCAAGAGACCTTCATCCTGCACGACGGTCGCCAAAAATTGTCCATCATGGCTGAGGGACACCGCGCCGCCGCGAGGTGAAGATCTTTTCA
>CAZCXL010000109.1:0-8100 GCA_964502625.1 uncultured Planctomycetales bacterium
AGTCCGAAACGATGGGCGTCGTCGATGAGGATGGTGTTGGCGTTCGGAATGTCGAGGCCGCTCTCGACGATGGTGGTGGAACACAGCACGTCGGCATGGCCGTGCACGAAGGCGATCATGGCGTTCTCGAGCTCCTCGGGTTCCATCTGGCCGTGTCCGAGCACGATGCGCGCGCGCGGCACGAGCCGCTGCAGCCGCTCCGCTGCGGCCGCAAGCGAGCGCACGCGATTATGAACGAAAAAGACTTGTCCGCCGCGCGCGAGCTCGCGCTCGAGAGCCTCCTGCACCAACGCGTCCTCGTCGCGATAACGGATTTCAGTGTGCACTTCCTGCCGACCGGCGGGAGCCGTGGACAATGAAGTGATGTCACGGATTCCGGCCAAGGCTTGATGCAGGGTGCGCGGAATGGGCGTGGCGGTGAGCGTGAGCACGTCCACCTGCGCACGCTTGCGCTTGAGGTCCTCTTTGTGCTGCACGCCGAAGCGCTGCTCCTCGTCAATCACCACCAGTCCTAGATCCTTGAAGCGCACGTCTTTGGAGAGTAGGCGGTGCGTGCCGACCACCAGGTCCACGTGTCCTGCGGCGAGGCCATCCAGAGTGGCGCGGCGCTCCTTCGGTTTGGCGAGCCGCGACAAACGGCCGATGGTTACCGGATGACCCGCGAAGCGCTCCGCGAGCGAACGCGCGTGCTGTTCCGCGAGCAGTGTGGTGGGCACCAGAAAGGCCACCTGCTTGCCCGCATGGATTGCGCGGAAGGCAGCGCGGGCCGCGAGCTCCGTCTTGCCGAAGCCAACGTCCCCGCAGACCAAACGATCCATGGCGCGCGGCAAGGAGAGGTCCGCGTGGATTTCTTCCGTACCCTGCGCCTGGTCCGGAGTGTCATCCCAAGGAAAGGCAGCTTCGAAGGCTCGCTGCTCGGCGTCGGGCTCGGGGAGAGCGAACCCCGGTAAACCTTCCCGCTGCGCCTGCGTGTTCAGCATGTCGGCGGCAAGGTCTTCGACTGCATCTTCTACTTTCTGCCGGCGCCGCAAGAAGGCGCCACTGCCCAGCTTGTCGAGCTCGGGGGCTGAACCACCCGCGCCGATGTAGCGCTCCACAAGATCCACACGTGACGCAGGCACCTGCAGGAGCGCGGCATCCGCGAATTCAAGCACCAGTACGTCCTGTCCGTCCTCGCGCGCGCTCGGCTCCATGCCGCGAAAGCGGGCAAGTCCTTGTGTGGCGTGTACCACCAAATCACCGGGCCGCAAGGCCAGCGCGCTCTGCAACGATTCTCCGGAATACTCGCGACGGCGCTTCACCTTGGGTCGCTGGGCGCCGTGACCGGGAATCAATTCCCGGTGATGGAGCGTGGTCAGCCGCGCCTCGGGAATCCGAAATCCACGCTCGAGTCCGCCTTCGTGCAATTCAAGCACGTCCTCTGCAAGGCCGACTTCGTGCAAGATCTGGGGCACGCGGTCGGCTTCGGCGGCGGTGGAGCAATAAAGCAGCACCCGCTCGCCTGAGGCAGCCCTTTGCGCAAGCCGAATGGCTCCCTGTTGCACTCCCTGGCAATACTCTTCGACGCTTAAAGTGGGAAGAGTTCCATCTTCGCCCGGCAGGGTGGCGAGTTCTGCGACTGCGCGCTGTTGCAAGAGGGCTTCGACCCGCCCGAGCGCGGCCACCGCGGTCTGGCCGAGGAAGGCGAGGCGGTCGCGTGCTGACGCGATCGCGGCCGGCTCCCAGACGACGACGCGCAGACCAGCAGGCATGCGCTCCAGGGGCAGCAACTCTTGCGCGCCAGCGGCCTCGGGCAGTTCGCCGCTGAGCGGAACGTCCACGTGTTTCACTACGTGACGGGTGCGCTGCGTGGCCAGGTCGAAGACACGAATGCTCTCGAGTTCATCGCCGAAGAATTCGAGACGCAGCGGCTCGCCGAGTGCCGGCGCGTGAAAGTCAAGAATGTCGCCTCGCCGCGAGAACTCACCAGGCTCGCTGATCGCGGGAACGCGCTCCAGGCCGGCTTCCAGCAGCCGCCGCGCGAGTGCGTCAGGATTCAGACTCATTCCGGCGCGCAACTCGAGCACTGCCGCATCGCCAGGGGGGGGGACGGGTTGGATCAGCGCGGCGAGTGGCGCCACTAGGGTGCCACCGAAGCCTTCGCGCAGCAGGAGCGCCAGCGCGTGATGCCGTCCGCGGAGCACGTCCGCTTCCGCGCCGAGCGAGGACTCGCGCGCGGGAAAGAGTGTGGCGCCGCAGCCGAAAGCCAGCAGGTCGTCGTGCGCGAGTTCCGCGGCAGCGGAATCCGCAGTGATGACCAACAAGGGGCTCTCGGATTCGCGCGCGAGCGCCGCGGTGGCCAGGGCTTTCGAAGAACCCCACAATCCTCCCCAGCGGCGGCGACCGGGAGTCTGGCTCCAACGCGCAGCGAACGCGCGCCACCCGGGAGTGGCGCGCAGCACGGACACCGGAGTGGCATCGGGGTTAGGTGCTGCCATGACTTCCCAATGCTTCACCCTCCGCGCGCAACACCAGCACGGCTTCCCAAGCCGCGAGCCGCTCTGCCTCACGCTTGGAGGAAGCCCACGCTCCTGCGAAGCGGCGTCCGGCGATTTCCGCGGCGATGCGGAATGCATGCGTGTCCGGATGCTCGTGTACGGCAGTCACGGGGTAGGTGGGTGTGACGCCGCGGTGCGCCTGCGCCCAATCCTGCAAAATCATCTTGGCGTGCGCGCGCGCGTGACGCTCGGGTAAGGCGGCCAGTTCCGGTTCCAGCCAACGCTCCGCGATGCGCGCGCATGCAGAGAGCCCGCCGCCTTCCGGCAGCCGCCCGCCGCCCGCGTCGAGGTAGACCGCGCCGATCAGCGATTCGACCGCGTTGCCGAGCAGTGAGCGCGGCACACCTTCGCCGCGGAAACCTCCGCCCACGTGCAGATGGCGCGCGAGCTCAAGGCGCTCGCCGACGCGCGAGAGCGTTTCGCGGGAGACCAGGAGCGACTTCCATTGCGTCAGCAATCCCTCGCGTGCGTGCGGATGCCGATGAAAAAGCATCTCCGCCGCGACGAGGTTCAGGACCGCGTCGCCCAAGTGCTCCAGCCGTTCGTTGTGGTCCCCGGCCGACGAGGCGTGGGTGAGCGCCTCCTCCAGCAGTTCCGGGTCCTGGAACTGGTGGCCGAGAATTTCCTCCAAGCGGCGCGGGGTCGCGGACTCCGACGCCATTCTCTCTCGTATTCTAGTCGGCGGATGTCCCACACGATCGGCGCAACGCCCCTTCTCCAGGTCGAGAACCTCGCCTTCAGTTATGGCGCCCGCCGTGCAGTGGATGGTTTGAGCTTCGACGTGCGGCGCGGGGAATGCTTCGGCTTTCTGGGACCGAACGGGGCCGGCAAGACCACGGCTCTGTCCTGCGTCGTGGGCCTGCTCGAAGGCTGGACCGGCACGCTGCGCTTCGACGGGGTGGCGGCACGACCGGCTGGCGACGCCGCCTTGCGATCCCGGCTCGGTTACGTTCCCCAAGATTTGGCGCTCTACGAGGAACTTTCGGCCCGGGAGAATCTGCACTTCTTCGGAGCCATGGCCGGACTCTCTGGCGCGGCGTTGCACTCCGCCGCCGATCGCGCGCTCGAGCTCGCTGGACTCAATGACCGCGCGCGTGAACGCGTGGAAGCCTTTTCAGGCGGCATGAAGCGTCGGCTCAACTTGGCCATCGCCGAACTGCATGAGCCGGAACTGCTGCTGCTCGACGAGCCGACAGCGGGCGTGGATCCCCAATCGCGCAACCATCTGTTCGAGTCCTTGAAGGCCTTGCTCGCAGCGGGCCGCACGCTCATCTACACCACGCATTACATGGAGGAAGCGGAACGGCTGTGCGACCGCGTGTTGATCTTGAATGCCGGACGCGCGGTGGCCGTGGGTACGCAAGCGGAGCTCGCGCTGGCCTCCGGCGTGCCGGATGCGAACTTGGAGCACGTCTTCCTCGCCTTGACCGGCCACAGTTTGCGTGATGAGGCGGCCTGAGCTCATGGGCATACTTCGCTCCGCGCTGCTGGTCGCCCGCAAGGATCTGCGCATCTACGCGCGCGATCGCGTCGGACTCTTGCTGGGCTTCGCGCTTCCGGCAGCGCTGGTTTTGGTGTTCGGCTTCCTGATGAGTTTCCTCTACGGCGAGGAAGGCGCGATGGGCCGAGCGGAGTTGTGGGTGACCGACCTCGACCGCAGTGAGGCCAGCAAGGCGTTCGTGCTCGATCTGCGGAGCGCCGACACCCTGACGGTGCGGCCTTTCTTCCCGCCGGAAGGCTTTCCCACGGAACTCTCCGTCGAGCAACTGCGGACGAAGATCCAAGCGGGGGACGCCCATCACGCGCTCGTGATTGGTGAAGGATTCGGCGCGGCGATCGCGGCGGGCAGCGATCCTCCGCTCGATCTCATGCGCGATCCCGGACGCGAGATGGAGGATCAACTGGTGCGCATCGGGCTGGTGAGCGCCTGGCTCAAGCAGACGGCCGGCCGGGGTTGGATCACGATGCTCGAGCGCGAGATGCGCGACGCCGGCATGGCGGAGCCGATGCTGAACCTGCTGCGCCAGGTCAGCGAGCAGCAGTACGAGATCATCAGCAAACACGTCGCCGCCACCGAGGACGCTAGCACGGAGAGCTCCTTCGATTTTGGCGCCGCCATGAATTCGCTGGTGCCGCTGCGCCTCGACGAGGAGTTGGCGCCGCCGGACCGCGCCGAGAACGCCGACTACATGCAGGCGCAATCGGTGGGGGGCATCGGCGTGATGATGCTGATGTTCGGGCTGGTTTCCTGCGGCAGCACGCTGCTCCGTGAGCGTGAAACCGGCACGCTGCGCCGCCTGCTGGCGCTGCCGATGGAGCCCGGCGCGCTCTTGCTCGGCAAATTTTTCTTCACCTTCGCCGTGGGTTTCACCCAGCTCCTGTTCCTGTTCCTGCTCGGCGAGATCGTGTTCGGACTCGGCATCTTCCGCGATCCGATCACGCTCTTCATTCACACTTTCGCGGTCACGGCTGCCGTGACTGCGTTCGGCGTGTTGATCGCCGCGTGGGCGCGCACCACCAAGCAGGCCGAGGGCGTGAGCACGTTGCTGATCCTCGTGATGTCTTGCCTCGGCGGCGCGTGGTTCCCACTGCAAGCATTTGCCCTCCCTCCTTACGTGGAGGTCGCCATGAAGAGCACGCTGACGCACTGGGCGGTTAGCGGCTATCAAGGGATCTTCTGGAGCAACCTTGCATGGACCGACCCGGCCATGCTGCGTAAAACGGCAGTGTTGCTTGGCTTCACCTTGGCAGCCGGATGGGCCGCGCGCGCGCTGTTCCGGACGCGCTACGTCGGGCGGCGCTAGCATCTGTCCCACATGCTGCTGAAAGGCAAGAAGGGCTTGGTGTTCGGGGTGGCCAACGAGCACAGTCTCGGCTGGCACATTGCCCAAACCGCGCACGCGCAGGGCGCCGAGTTGATCTTCAGCGTCGCCAGCGAGCGCTTTCTCAAGCGCGTGGCGCCGATGGCCGCCGAGCTGGGCGCGCCGCCGCCGGTGATCTGCGACGTCTCCCAAGATGGTGAAATTGAGCGCGCAGCGGCGGAAATCCGCGGTCTCACGGATCGCGTGGACTTCTTGGTCCATGCGGTCGCCAGCGCCAAGCGCGAGGAGTTGCAGGGCCGCTTCCTCGACACTTCGCGTGAGGGCTTCGCCTTCGCGCACGACGTGAGCGTGTACTCGCTGGTGGCGCTGGTGCGGGCGGTGGAGCCGCTGCTCACGCCCGGCGCCAGCATTCTTACTCTGACATATCTCGGAGCGGCCCGCGCGGTTCCGTCCTACAACGTCATGGGAGTTGCGAAGGCTGCGCTCGAGTCCGCGGTGCGCTACCTCGCCAACGATCTCGGACCCACCGGAGTGCGGGTCAACGCGATCAGCGCCGGACCGGTGAAAACGCTTTCCGCGTCCATCGTGAAAGGCTTCAAGGACAAGGTGGATCTGCAGCAACAGGCTGCTCCCTTACGGCGCAACGTCAGCGGCGCCGACGTCGGCAATGCGGGCCTCTTCTTGCTGAGCGATCTCGCCAGCGGAGTGACGGGACAGGTGCTCTACGTCGATTGCGGATACAGCGTGATGGCCGACTTCATCACGCGAGAAGCAACCTCCTAAGCGCCGCCGCGCGGCTTGTTGGCTAAACTGGAGGCGTGGAGGACGGGCCTACCTTTCGCATCCTTTGTGTCGGCGGCAGCGACCCGCGCATGGGCGCTGGAGTCGAGATGGACGCCGCCGTTTGCCGCGCCCTCGGTTTCGAGCCGGTGACCGTCGTGACCGTCGAAACCGAGCAATCGGAGCACGGTTTGGAATCCGTGCGCGCGCGCTCCACGTCCGAATTGACGCGGGAACTCGTGCGCGCTCTGCATCAAGGAGTGGACGCAGTGAAGGTCGGCGCTCTTGGCAATGCCGCGCTCACCGAGACTCTCGCCGAAGTGCTGCTGCCCTGGCTCGGCGAGTTACCAATCGTGGTGGATCCGGTCGGGCAAGCGAGCCGTGTGGCGAAGCCGGGCGTGATGCTCAACACGCCTGAAGGCCTGGCGCTGATGCAGGAGAAACTCTTCCCGCTTGCCGACTTGGTCACGCCCAACCGCATCGAGTACGGCACCGGAGATGCCTACGAATTCTGCGGCGCCGTGGTGCGCAAAGGCGGTCATGACGAGGGCGACATCGTCTCCGACCGCTTCTGGTCGCTGCTTGAAGATCCCGTGGAGTTCCGCCGGCCACGCTTGCCCGGCCGCACCAGCGTGCACGGCACGGGTTGCGCCTTCGCAACGCTTGCGGCCTGTCATCTCGCGCGCTGTCGTGACCCCCGGCTCGCCTCCAAGGAAGCCGGTGACGTGCTGCATGCCTGGCTCTCCGGGCCGGGTTTGCGCGAAGGCCGCTTGGTCCCGCCGCCCACTCCGCGGCGCGATTGGCCGCTGTCGATGTTTAGGTTCCCCAGTCCCGAGCGTAGCGCCAATCAAGATTGATGGTGCGGTTCGCGAGTTTCGCGATGAGCGGCGGCCGACGTTTGAAGTGACTGAGCCGCATGCGTTCGGCGACTGCGTCCACGAACTCGGCCTCGAAGCCGATCTCCAAGAGGCGTGTGCGCGAGTAGCGGCGGTCCACCATGCGGTGCAGGAGCGCGTCGAGCGCCGCATAGGTTGCGCCGAGTTCTTGCTCGTCGGTCTGGCCCTCCCAGAGATCCGCGCTCGGCGGGCGATCGATAATGGCCCGCGGAACGGCTAGCCGTTCAGCGAGCGCATAGATCTGGCTTTTGTAGAGATCGCCGATGGGATTCAGAGCACTCGCCATGTCGCCGTGCTGTGTGCCGTAGCCGAGCAGGAGTTCCGTTTTGTTGGAAGTCCCGAGGACCAGCGCGCCATCGCGCGCACTGAAGTCATAAAGGGTGAGCATCCGCAGCCGTGCCAGCACGTTGCCGCGGCGCAGCCGAGCTTGCGCACTGCTCGGATCATCCGGGACTGAGGCGGCGCCGAACAGCGCATCGGCGGCGGCGCTGAGGTTCACGGTTTCCAGCCGCACGCCGGCGCGCTCGGCCGACTCCTGCGCCAACTCCAGGCTGGCGGCCGCGCTGGTGCGGTAAGGCATGGCCACGGCCAGGACGTTCTCCGCGCCGAGCGCGCGCGCTGCGAGTTCGATCACCAAGGCGGAGTCCACTCCGCCGGAAAGTCCGAGCACCGCGCGCCGCAGGCCGGTGCGATGAATCTCCTCGCGCAGGAACTCGGTCAGGACGCGCTCTGCCAGCTCCGCGTTCAGTTCGGGCGGAGGCGGGAGACGGCTCACCGCGGCGCGTCCGGCTCGCGCATGGCGTCCGGATCCTGGAGCATGCGGGCCAGGAGCATGCGCACGAGGTCGGGTCGCGCGTCGCGGCGCAAGGGAGTGGCAATGCGCGCGCGGCGCAACGGATCGTCGTTGAGGCGCTGCACGAGCAGCGCGTCGTCCACGCCGGGCGCCTCGGCCACGGCGAATCCGAACGGTGACATCACCATGGAGCCGCCCCAGAACATGGCGCCGTCCTCGAAGCCGGTGCGGTTTGCGTACACCACCCAAGTCTGCAGGAAGCGGGCGCCGTG
>CAZCXL010000110.1:0-8075 GCA_964502625.1 uncultured Planctomycetales bacterium
GACGTCGGTCATGGCCCAGACTGGGCCTCCGCGCATTGAACTTCTCCGCGGGCGGTCCGTTGCTCGTTTTAGGCTTCACGCTGGTGAGCGGTGCTATCGGCGGAGCGCTGGCTCGGCGGCTGCGGCTACCGACGCTGACGGGCTACATCTTCGCGGGAGTACTCGTCGGATCCCACGGCTTCGCCCTGCTGCCGCACGGTCCTGTCGAAGCGCTGCGTGGCCCGGTGAACGACCTCGCCATCGCCCTGGTGCTCTTCATGCTCGGCGGTCAGTTCCAGACCGACAGGATGCGCGGAATGGGCGCGCGTTTGCTTGGGCTCTCGCTCACGGAGACCGCGCTCACGATTCTCACGGTCACTGCGGCGTGTTGGTTCGTGGCGCCGAGCGTGGAAGTCGCCTTACTGCTCGGCGTTGTGGCTGTGGAGGTTGGCCCCGCGACCACCATGGTCGTGCTCCGAGAATTCGGCGCGCAAGGTCCAACCACCAACGTGCTGCGGCTGCTTACCGCCATGTCAAACGCATGGGTGGTGTTGCTCTTCGAAGCCGTGCTGCTCGCCTTGGCTCTCGCGCACGGCGGAGACCTGGGCCCCGGTTCCCTGATCGCGGACATCGCCGGATCACTCGCGCTCGGCTTGCTCGCGGCCCATGCATTGATCTTCCTGCAAGAGCGCGCCGGTTGGGGCGGCTTCTCGATTCCGATGCTCGCAGTCACATTGACCACCATCGGCGTCTGCAAATGGCTCGGCGTTCCGCACATGCTGGTCTTCCTCGTGGCGGGAGCCGTCGTCGCCAATCGTTCCCGGTTGCTCGCTCCCATGGAACTCTCGATGGATGCTTTCGCGCAACCCGCGTTCGTGGCATTCTTTGTGCTTTCCGGGGCACATCTTGATTTCGGGATCTTGCGTGAGAACTGGTTGGCCGTGGGGATTTACGTGCTAGCGCGCCTCATCGGAAAAATTGCGGGCACACGGCTCGGCATGCGCGTGAGCGGAGTACGACTTCCCGGCACTCAGGCCGGATCGCCGCCGATCGGCCTCGGACTGCTGTGCCAGGCTGGCTCTGCGCTGGCTCTCGCGCAATACGCGGTCTCTTACGACGCAGAGCTTGCTGAGGTGCTGCTCAACGTGTTGTTGGGCGCAGTCATCGTCTTCGAAACCATCGGGCCGCTGCTGCTCAAGCACGTGGTGGTGACTGCGGGTGAAGTCAGTCTGGCGCAACTCATGACGCACGGAGCCGGGCGTTCCGAACGACTCGCGCCCCTGCGGGCGCTGGGTCGAACGCTGCGCGGGCGCAAACTGCGCGCCCGTGCCACGGCCGAGACCGTGCGGGTGGAGCGAGTGATGCGCCGCGAGCACGCTTCGCTTGCAGCGGCGTCCGGGCTCGATGAGGTGCTGCGCTTCGCCAACCATTCCCGATTCGACGCCCTGCCCGTCACGGACGCCGAAGGCCACCTGTGCGGATTAATCCGGATCCGCGACCTGGAACAGGTCGCCTACGACCGTCGCGCATCCCGCCTCCTGAGCGCCCAGGACCTCGCCACCCTCTCTGCCGAGGAGTGCAGCCTCCCGGCTCAAGCCACGGTGGCGGAAGCGGAATCGTTCTTCCGGCGTTACTCGGAAAACGCCGCGGCGGTGGTCGCTGGCGCCGACGATCCCCGATTCGTCGGCATGCTCGAGCGCGCGGAAGTCCTCCACCTCAGCCGCATGTTGCGCGGCCAAGAGGAGCCCGAAGGTCCGCCGCGCGACTAGGGCTTCGCTCCGACCAACATGCGCACCAAAGCGTCGAGGTCGAGCACGGTGGGCACCAATGGATCATCGCTGTTGAGCACGACCGTGGGAAGGTTCAGATTCTCTGCAGCGGAGAGCGCCAACAGCACGCGGCCGCCTTCGGAATCCAAGGCGCGGGTGCGCAACTCATTGCGCAGAGCTTCGGCCTTCTCGATCGCAAGCCGACCATTCGCAGTGCTGATCACGCGCTCTGCTTCGCCTTCGGCGCGTGTGCGCTCGGAGTAAACTGCGGCGTCCGCACGAATCTGCGCGACGAGCACTTCGTACTCGGAGGTCTTCTCCTGCAGTCGCTTCAACCACTCCTGGTTGAGTTTGAGTTCGGCGGCCTGAATTTTCCGCTCGATCGCATTGACGAGTTTTTCCTCCTCGGCCTGGCGCGTTCTGGCGATGTCCAGATTGGCGAGTTGCCGCAGATACTGCTTCTCCTGGAGTTGCTCCTCGTATTCCGGTTGGAAGCGGATTTTGCGAATCAGGATCTGGCCGGCCGTGCAGTGATACACGGAGATGCTCTTGTCCAACACCGGCAGGATTTCCGCGATGCGTTTGGTGCGTTTCGCAGTCTCTTGGAGGTCCTCGGAAGTCAACTTGGGCAACTCGGCACGGAGCACTGCAGTCACGACCGACGCCACGCGATCTCGATAGAAGTGTTGCGCCGCTGCCGCAATGATCTTGTGACCCTCGTTTTCGCGGATTTTATAACTCACCGACACTTCGACTTTGACGATGTTGCCGTCGGTGGTGCGAATTTCGAGCGGGTCAATGTACTGCACAACCTCATCGCGCGCGCCAGTCTCACCAGTGAAGTTTACGAAGTGCGTGCGGGCCGGCAGAAAGTACCAGCGGTGCACGCCCGCCACGCCCAAGTGCAAGCCGATGCCGAAGTCCTGTTCGATCACGCCCTCGCCAGACCACAGGTTCTGCTTGACCCCGATTTGCGCCGGCTGCACGTTCTCGAACAGGCCGAAGTAGAGAATCGGCAGAAGAATCGCAAGGACCAAGAGGAGCAGTAGAGTTTTCATCGCGGAATCTCCCCGCCCACGGCGGCGCCACCGAGATGCTCGATCCGAATCGGCGCTGGATCGCGGCGATAGGGAATAATTTCGAAGCGGATCGAAGCGAACTTGAGGGCGAGTGCTTCGCGCACCAAGACATCGCCGCGCTTGGCCACGGCTTCGACGCGAGCGCGCAAACCCTCGGCCTCTTTACGGGCTTGCTCGGAGAGGCCACGCGCCTGTTCGGTTTGGCGCTGCTCTTCAGCCTTGCCCGCACCGACCTCGCTAATCTTGAAGGCGTCGGCGCCGAAGCGCAGGCGCACGGCTTCCTTCTCGGCGGTGATCCGCCGCTCGACGGATTGACCGAGGAGGAGTTCGTATTCCGTGGCGCGGTCACGCTCGACGTCCGCCAATCGGCGCTCGCTCTCGCGGGCCAACTGCAGCGCGCGCGTTTTGAGTTTTTCTACCGTCTGGTCCGCTACCTTGCGCTTCTCGATGGTCTCTTCGTAGCGATCCTCGAACTTGGGCTTGGGCGTGATGATCTGCGTGATGGCGATCCCGTGCGGATTCAGCACTGCATTGAGCTGGTCTTTCGACTGCTGCGTGGCCAGGCTGTAGTTGCTCGGGTCGGCCACTTCTTCGGCCGTGAACATTCCGAACTCATCGCGCAAGATGCTGCGAGCGTAGGCGCGCACCCAATTTTCCTTGAACGCATCTCCCGGTCCGCTGTCCTGCAGCACCACGGCGGCCATTTCCGGCATGATTTCGTATTGGATTTCCAAAGTCTCGAACCAGAAGTTCGAGCCGTCGTTGGCGCGCACCGTCAACTTCTCAACGTGATTGGACTCCAGATTGCGGTCGCCTTCCATCAGAAACTTCTGCGGCGACTTGTCAAAGGTGAAGGCTTGACCGAACAAGGGCAAGAACATGGCGTAGCCGGGCCGGTTCACGACCTCTCGGCTGCCCGTGACGTAATTGACGATCACGGCGACTTCGCGCGCGTCCACCTCGACGATTCCGGCGCGGCCCGTCACGGTGGCGACGAGCATGATGATGCCCAGCAGCAGCGCCACTCCCAGCATCAGGATCGGTCCGCGCGGCATCCGGGGAAGACCGGAACGGGGTCGCGGCGGCGGCGCGTGCGGCCGCGGAGGAATCTGCGGGAAATCAGGGGGCTCCGCCATGGACAGCATCCTAGCGTCGTGGAGACGGCGCATGGGAGCGCTTACCATGCGCGGCGATGACGGAAGTGCGTCGCAGCGGAGTTTGGTGGCGTCGCGCGTATGGTTTGCTCTGCTGCTGCAGCGGCTTGGTCCTCGCGGGAACGCGCTGGGATCTCCTGGAAATTTTCTCCCATTTTCAACTGCAGCTCGGCTCGTGCTGGCTCCTGGCCTTCGCCTTGCTCGCGGTGCCGAAGGTGCGCGCGGCTTTCTGGCGTCCTGGCCGCTCCGCGGCGCTCGGCCTCGTGCTCGCTCTCGCCCACGGCGGCCTGATCGCAGGGTTGTGGCTACCCTCGAGCGGAGCAGCATTGGACCGCGAGCCGGCGCGCATTCAGGCAGTCTGGTTCAACATGCAACACTCGGCGGAAGCGCTCAGCAGCCTCGCGGCCGGAATGCGCGCGGATCCGCCCGACCTCTGGGTCCTCATCGAGACCAATGGCGACACGGCGCCGCCACAGCCGGAGCTCTACCCCCACGTCTTCCATGACGAGCCGCATCACCTCGGTATCTGGTCCCGCTGGCCGCTCGAAAACACCCGTGCCGAAGCCGTTCCCGAGGAACGCGATCAACTCACTGCGGACTTGGTGATCGGCCGCTACCGCCTCCCGTTGCTTGCAGTGCACTGGCGCATTCCCATTCACGCGGCTCAGTTGCGCGCGGTCGAAACCAGCATCCGCATCGCCCAAGCACGCGAGCATCTCCTGATGTTGGGCGACCTGAACTCGACTCCGTGGTCACCCCGTTTTCGCCGACTCGAAGACGAAGGAGGCTTGCGGCGCGGACCGGGACTCGGTGCGCGCGGCACTTGGGCCGCCGACCCCTGGCATATCCTCAGCCTGCCGATCGACCAAGGGTTCACCAAAGGCGAAGTGCGCATCACGGAGTTGGAATTGCTGCCTTGGACCGCGAGCGATCATCGCCCAGTGCGCGCACGCATCGATTTCGTCAACCGGCGCTAGCCGGCGCCCAGCAAGCGTGCCGCCGCGCGCGCAACCTCGCCCAGGTCGGTCTCGCCGCTGCATTCCAGTTCCTGGAGATCCGGGAAGGAGCGCAGCCAGGTGGCTTGACGCCGCACCAAGACCTTGGTGGCGCGCACGGCATGCGCCACAGCCGTATCGAGATTCAATCCGTCTTCCAGATGCGCCAGCAGTTCGCGATAACCAATCGCGAGTCGCGCCGTCGCACCAAAACCAGGATTTGCGTTCAATCGCCGCACTTCCTCAAGGAATCCGTCTTCCATCATTTGCTCGAAGCGGCGCAGGATCCGCGCGTGCAAGGTGGCGCGGGGCCAGTGCAAGGCCACAGCAGGCTCACTCAATGCACCGCTTTTCGGCCACGGCGCTGCCGCCGCGGACCAAGGCTCGCCAAACGCACGCCAATGCTCAAGCGCGCGCAACAAGCGCCGCACGTCGTTCCAGTGAATGCGCTCCGCCGCCTGCGGATCCACGCGCTCAAGTTCGGCACGCAAGCTCGCGGGGCCGCCTTCGGCCTCCCATTCGCGACTCAGACTTGCGCTCAAGCCCTCGGGCGGACGGCGATCTTGGGGCAGTCCATGCAGCAGGGCCTTGAGGTAGAGCGCGGTACCGCCCACGTACAGCGCAGCTTTCCCGCGCATGCTGAGTTCCGACTCCACCGCACGCGCGGCATCCACCCATCGCGCCGCCGAATAGGTTTCATTCGGACCGACTAAATCAATCAGATGATGCGGAACTTGGGCGCGTTCGGCGAGAGTGGGCTTGGCGGTGCCGATGTCCATGCCGCGATAGAGCAGCATCGAATCCAGCGAAAGGATTTCGGCATTCAGCAGCGGCGCGAGCTGCAAACCGACTGGGGTCTTTCCCGAAGCGGTCGTGCCGAGCAGAAAGTAGCGCCGCACGGCGTGCCTTAGGCGTCCGGCAGGAGCAGCGCTTCCGCACAGCGCTCGGGGAGGAACAACTCGCGGGCGCGCTCCGCCACGTCCGTAGCGCGCAATCCAGCCAGGAGATCGAGCACCGCGAAGGGATGCAACTCATCGAGCAAGTCGTGCAGGATCGACCCAGCGAGCGCATCCGGAGTCTGTGCGCCCGTCACCACCCTGCCCCATGCGGCCTTCAGCACCCGCGCGAAGTCGCTCTCGGCCGGACCTTGGGCGGCGAATCGCTCCGCCGCGCTCCGGAGTTCCTGGAAGAAGCGCTCCGGATCCTCGGTTTCTCCCGCGCAGATGACGTGGCTCCAATCCGCGTCCGCAGAGACGGAGGCGTGGAAAGAATCATCCACAATTCCGCGCAGATAGAGGTCCTCGTGCGTCTCCGATGAGGGGTCGAAGAGCATTTCCAAGGCCAAGGCCGTGGTCAGCCGGCGGCGCAACAAGGGAAGGCCCAACCCCGTCCCACGCGCATCGCGCCAGCCGAGATAGGCGTGCGGACGCGTGATGCGGAAATGGTCCACTAAGCGACTCGCGGCCGGGAGCGGCGGCTCCTCGATCGGAATGCGCGTGCCGCACGGCCCACGGTCGGCCGGGTCGAGCAGCGCTTCCA
The DNA here is from genome assembly GCA_964502625.1 of uncultured Planctomycetales bacterium. Lineage (GTDB taxonomy): Bacteria > Planctomycetota > UBA1135 > UBA1135 > UBA1135 > JAQBVK01. The sequence goes on from CAZCXL010000110.1 coordinate 6,516, forward strand.
CGCGCGCGAGCACCCGCTCTGGGTCGAAATCTCCCGCGAGCGCGAGCCGCAGCCGCGAAGGCTGGTAGAAGGCGTCGAAGCAGGCCTGTAGATCCCCTGCCGTCGTGCGATGCACGTCCGCCACGGAACCGCCCGGGGGAACCCGCACGGGATGCAGTGCATACAAGGCCCGGTGCAGCAAGAAAAAGCCGCGATAACCCGGATGATCTTCGTACATCCGCACTTCTTGCTCGATGATGCCCTTCTCTTTCTCAACCCGCTCCGGCGTGATGCGCGGATGCTGCACGAAATCGAGCAGAACCTCCAAGGCCTCTTCAAAATGGCTCGCCGTTTGAAAGTGATAGGTCGTGAGGGCGAAGGAAGTGCCACCGTTGAAGTCGGCGCCGAGCCGCGCGAAACGATCGAAAACCTTCTCGTCGCGACCCTCGAACAGCTTGTGCTCCAAGAAATGGGCGCTGCCGGTCGGAACCTCCACGGGTCCACGAGCGGAGCCAAGGAAGCGCAGATCGTTGCTGCCAAAGCGCACGCCAAAGTGAGCGGCGGAGGTGGCGAATCCCGGCTTGCGAGTGAGCGCGATGCGTGTGCCCGCTGCGGATTCGGCGAGCACGATGCGCTCTCCGACACGATCTTCTTGAACCTCTGCGAGAACTTTCATGGCGCGGCGAGGACCGGCGTCGGCGGCGCCAGCAAATAATTGGTATCAGGAATCCAACGGCGCGCCGCGACCGCGACGTCGGCAGGAGTCAGGCTCTGCAGCCAGGCAATGCGCTCCGCGGGCGCGCGCGCCAAGCCGAGGGCACGCTCGCGCGCCAGATACGCGAGCAAGCCGGACGGACTATCGCCCAGGCTGGTCAGCCGGTCACAGAGGAAGCGCCGCGCGTGCTCCAGTTCCTCAGGGGCGGGGCCACGCTCCGCCAGATCGGCGATCTGCTTGTCCACCTCTTCGCTGACTGAGGCCGCGTGCGCCGCGTCGAGACCCGCCTCCACCGTCATCAGGCCTTTGCGCGCGCGCAGTTGTGCATGGATGGAGTACGCCTGCGAGCGCTGCTCGCGCACGATCCGGAACAGGCGGCCGTGCACGCCGCCACCGAGCACAGACACGGCGAGCGCCAAAGCCTCGCGGGCGCGCGGATCCGCGGGCATGGGGCAACGGAATCCCGCGTGGAAGCGAGCTTGGTCGCAGCCCACTTCCTCCCGAATGGAGCGGCGCGTGACGGGGAGCTTGGCGGCAGGTTCCTCCCATCGCGGCGGCTCAGGGCGCGCGCCAAACCATGCGCTGAGGTAGTCGGCCAACTCCGCCGGCTCCAGCGGCCCGATGGCCACCGCAACGATCCGCGCGCGCTGCAACAAACTTTGCCGCGCAGCCTCCAGATCCTCGACGCTCAGCGCCTCGACCTCGGCCTCGCTGCCCCACGACGGACGGGCATAAGCCTCGCCCTCGCACATCACCTCCAAGAAACGCTGCTCCGCCCACGAGGAGCGGTCATCGCGCAAGGCGCGGATCCGCCTCAGCAACTGTCCGCGTTCGCGTTCGACGATCTCCCGGTCGTACTGCACGCC
>CAZCXL010000111.1:0-592 GCA_964502625.1 uncultured Planctomycetales bacterium
CCGCAACGGAAGTGGCTCAAGGGACAAACCCGGTGGCCATGAATGCCGCAAGGCCTGCAGTCTAACCCCTCCACTCCCAGCACCACGTCGTGCGGACCGCGAGGCGCGAATCCAAAACTCGGCACCGTACTGCAGTAGATGGCAATCACCGGCACGCCGGCCGCCACGCCGAGATGCATCGGCGCGGAGTCGTTGCTGATCAAACAGCGTGCGCGTTGAATCAGGGCGTAGGACTCCCGCAGACTGGTGCGGCCCGCAAGATCGTGCACGAGTTCGCCGTCAGCGGCGCGCGCGATGCGTGCGCAGAGTTCGCGGTCATCGGGCCCGCCGATCAGCACGGTGGGAGTTCCGGCGGCAGACAGTGCGCGCAAAACTTCAGCGAAGCGCTCCTCGGGCCAGCGCTTGGTTGCCCAGAGCGAGCCGGGCGCGATCGCGACGAAGGGCGCGGCAGGCGCGAGTTCCGCCGCGCGCAGCAGCTCCGGCTGACCCGGGAAGACTCGCGGCGGCTCCCAGGCGCCGCCGCCGGCGAACTCGAGGTTCCGCTCGATCTCGTGCAGTTCCTTGCGGTAGCGAACGCGCCGGGTGTAGAGCA
>CAZCXL010000111.1:602-8052 GCA_964502625.1 uncultured Planctomycetales bacterium
TGAAGCTGCTTTCCAAGAACAACGAAGTGCTTGGCGTCGTCAAAACCAACGCGCTCCGGAATCCGGCTCATGCGCAACAGCAACGCGGTGCGCCACGAGCGATGCGTGCACCAGACGCGCGCGTAGGCGTTCGCGCGAATCCGCCGCGCCGTGCGCCACAGGCCCGAGAGTCCACGGTCAGCCCTCCGCTTGTCGTAGACCAGGACGGCGCGCAGCCCAGGGTGCCCGTGCAGCAAGGGCGCGGCTCCCGGAGAAGTGAGAAAGTCCACCGCTTCGCCGGGATGGGCACGTGCCGCCGCGCGCACGAGCGGTTCTGCGCAGAGCACGTCGCCCAGAAACGACGTGTCTACGATCAGCGTGCCACGGACTGAACCCTGCGCCACGCGGACAGTCTAGTGTCTGTCGACTACGACAAAGACTTCGCAGGCGCGCAGCTCTTGAGCCACTCGAGGGCCGGGGCGCGCGCAGAGAATAATCTCACTTCGTACGCGAGCGGACGCCCATGGCCTCCTACTGAGAGCAGACTGCGCGTTCCGAGAGTGCCGCCTGCCGTCTCCGCCACGACGGCGCAGACTTCCAGGCCGGCGAGATCCAGCAGCGCCTGCTGGGCCTCAAAGGTGTAGGTATAGGTGTTGCGCTTGTTCACCAACAAGCGATAGCTCCGGCCCGCGCGCAACTGATTCAACGCTGCGTGGTATTCGCCCACCATGCGAAGGTTCATCTCCACTCCTTCGTCCACGATCACCTCGAAAATCTGCGGGGCGATGACCTCAAGCGTGCCGAAGGACAACCGTTGCTCAGGAAGAGTGCTCACTGCCACCACTTATATCCGCACCTCAGGCGAAAGCGTAGAGTGCCCGACCGGAGCTCGTGGCTGAATCCTCCCTACCGATTCCAAGCCCCCCTCCGGTGGCTGGATCCCGCGTCGAGGTCTTGCGCCTCGCGTGGCCGATCGCCGTCTCCATGCTGTCCTTCACGCTGAAAGGCACGGTGGACATGTGGATGGTCGGGCGTCTCGGCCTAGGAGCGCTGGCGGGTGTGGGCTTCGGCGGCGTGCTGGCTTGGAACTTCATCACCCTGCCGTGGGGTGTGCTGCGCGGACAACGTCCGCTGATCAGCCAGTACGTTGGCGCAGGACAGGGTCCGATTGCCTTTTCATTCGGAGTCCAGGCCTTCTATCTCGCGGGTGGAGTTGGGATGCTCTTGCTCGCATTCTCCGGCGGGATCGGCTCACTCGGAGAAACTCTGGCGACGCGCGCGGGTTTGGACGCGCCCACCGCGGCGGCCACCGCGGTTTATCTCGAGGGCCGCATGCAATGGGCGTTACCCACCCTGCTGTTGTTCGCAATCGCGGAATATCAACGCTCCCTTGGCAAGACGCGCGTTCCGATGGCGGTGGACTTGTTGGTGCACCCGCTGAACGTTCTGTTCAATGCCATGTTCATTTTCGGCGCGTTCGGCATGCCGCAATTGGGCATCTACGGCGCCGCGTTGGGCACTGGGCTCGCGGATTGCTGCGGGTTGGTGATCATGCTCATCCTGATCCGGCCGCGGGGTGGACTGCCGAGCGGTGTTTGGCGCATGCGCTGGAACCGCATGAAGGAGGTTCTGAAAGTCGGCGCAACCGGCGGCATTCAGTTTTCGCTTGAGACCTTGGCCTTCGCCTCCATCACTTTCGTGATTGCGGGATTGGGCACGGTGTCCATGGCCGTGCACCAGGCCAGCATGAACGTGATGTTTTTATCGCTGCTGCCGGCGGTGGCGATTGGAGATGCCGGAGCGGTGCTGATTGGCCGCTTCGTCGGCGAAAAGCGCTTCGATGAAGCCAGCCGGACCCTCAAGTCCGTGCTGCAAATCATCATTCCGTTCATGGCAATCATGGGAATGGCCTTTCTGCTCTGGGGAGACGAGTTCGTGCGCCTGTTCCTGGAAGCGAAGGACCCGCTGCGCCAAGAGCAAGGCGTGGCCTTGGCGGGACGCGTGATGATCGCCGTGGCCGTGTTTCAAATCGCCGACGCGCTGCAGATTGCATTTCGCTTCGCAATGCGCGCCGCGGGTGATCACGTGTGGGTGACGTTGGTGGGCGTGTTGTGCGCGTGGGTGCTCTCCGTGCCGCTCGCGGCGACGGTAGTGCACGTGTTCCACGGTGATCTCGCCGACGTGTGGCTCGTCTGGTCACTTGAGTCTTGGGTGGGAGGATTGATCTTCGCGTGGCGCTGGCGCAGCGGCGCGTGGAAATCTCGCCGTCTGGTGAAAGATGAATCATGATTTCGTTGGCGTAACGTAGCGCGCATGTAGGAAAGGTGTTTCCCGGGCATGATCACGCCGCGCGCTACTTCTTCAGCAGCTTGAGCACTTCGCCATCTTCCGGGAAGCGGCCCGTGGCGTGCTTGCTGAACACGAGCTTGCCGTCCACGACCACGTCGTAGACGCCGCCTTTGCCGCGGATGATCTCAGCATCCACGCCGAAGGCTTCCTTCAACTCGGCAGCCAGACCGGCCGCGCGCGGAAGGTAGTTTCACTGAACGCAGTAGGTGATGCTCGCTTTCATGATTCGTCTCATAGGATAGGGACCCCGCGCCATGATCTTCCTTCTCGCCTCGCTCTCGATCCTCTCCGCCTCACCGGCCCTCTTGCCGCAGGAGAGTCCGCGCACTCCCTTGCTGGAGCGGGGCCGCGGGTTGCACGGCTACATCGGCTACAGCGCGAGCCTGCCGGACGATCGCGTCGAGTACGGCATGGGCATGGGCTTCTATTCCGCCGTCTGGTCGTTGATTGATCAGCCCTTGGCGAACTTCCAGATCGGGCTTGCCAGCGGGTGGATCGTGCCCGACAACTCGGACAACAAAGATCGGCCGCTTGCGCCGGAAGGCACGCTCGCGCGGACTTGGAAGGAGCGCGGCCCAACCTGGGACAGCGTGTTCCAGACCGTCGAAGGCGGACTCGGTTATTGGAACGGCAACCGCTTCCGCTACGGTCCGCCGAAGTTCAGCATGAACGCCACGCCTCAGTGCTACGACTATGAAGTCGGCTCGCCGGGTTGGTCTTTTTTCTACGACACGACGGCGCTGCCGGATGAGCGCTTGGGTATTGCGCAACTCAGCAACCGTTTGCTGATCCCGCCCGACGCTCTGCCCTTCGAAGGCAAGCCCGAAGGCAAGTTCTTCGGGTACACCTACATGGCGCTGCCGTTCACGGCGCCAGTGCCGGGCGCCGATGGCCACGCCCCCACTGGTGACCAGGCCTGGACTTGCTTCATCAGCACCGCCAACTTCAAGGGTCCGATCGCGTACTACATTCCCGAGACCTGGAGCAAGATCGGAGAAATCTTTCACTATCCATTTCTTTACGGACGCGGGCTCGACGCGCGCCCTGGCCTGATGGGCGGAGGCGCCATGGAGATCAACACGGTGCCGCAAATCGTCGCGAAGGACCAAGCCGGCGACACCTACTCGAAAATCCCCCGGCTGAGCTTCCCGGTGGACAAGCGCGGCCGCGCCGTGCTGGTGCAAGACGTGAAGTACTACTCGAAGGCCGCGCTCTACGACGATTTTCTAGCGTGGCGTGAAGGCGGGCCAGCCCCGAGTGGCATCTTCAAGCCCGAAGGCGTGTTCACGGCCAAACTCAGCACGCGTACGCCAGGTTTCGATCAAGACGAGCTGCCGATCGAAGGCATCGCCAGCACCTTCGACACGCAGGTCTTCGACGACAACACCTGGGGACTGGTGTGGAAGAAAGGTGGCCAGGCGCCGCGCGGGCAGTTCCCGCAGTACTTCAAGCACGTGGAGGGCAAGCGCGTCGCCGTCGCCGAGAAGGACGTTCCGCGCAAGACCGGCTTGCGCGAGGCCGAATTCGAACTCGCCAAGCGCGGCGAGCCGTTCACTTCGCCGGAGGCCGGCGCGTGGATTCGTCCCGGCGCAAAATCGCCTTCCCTCACGGTAGTGCTCGGCGACGGCTCAAAGGTCACCTACGCGTGGTACCGCTTCGTGGATCAGCCCTCCTTCCAGCAGTATGCCTGGAGCGCCGAGAAGAAAGCGCAACTGCAGGCCCTCGTCGAAAACCTTCACCGTTCCTGGCCGATCGACCGCGACTACATGCCGCCGCCGACCTCCGGAGAGTTGGTGGCGCTCGATCCCGCGCTGTTCGTGACACCGCCGCCGGGGTTCGAGGCGGGCTACGTGCCGATCGTCACGCGCCAGGAGAATGCGCCGCGGTGACTGAGCGTGGTGGGCCGGCCTGGGCTCGAACCAGGAACCTACGGATTATGAGTCCGCTGCTCTAACCATTGAGCTACCGGCCCGTTCCGAGGCCAAGTTTAGGGGGGCGCGCGCGTCTGGAGTTCCGCGCGGGTAGAAGAACTCCGTGATTCAGGTCTACTACCTCATGCACGTCGCGAGCGGCTTTCTGCTTGCCGCGCTCACCTTTCACGCGTTCGCCGCGCCCACGCCCGAGCGGCGCCGCTGCACGCTGATCCTCGCCGGCGTGCTGAGTCTGCTGATGCTGACCGGCGGCTTCGGCCTGCTGGCGCGCCTGGACTACTCGTTTGCGCCCTGGGTGTACATCAAGATCGGTTGCTGGCTGGTGCTCTCGGCGATGTCGGGCATCGCCTTCCGCCGCCCGGAACTGGCCAAGAAACTCACCCTGCTCACCGTTGCGGTGATCTTGCTCGCGATTTGGAGCGTGTACTACAAGCCGGGCGCGGCTTCCTTCGTCGCACCTTAGTGTTGGCTTTCTCCCGGCAACATACGGCCGGCAGTCCACGGAACTCCGGCGGCGTCGAGTTTGCGCGCGAAGGCGGGCCAAGCTTGCTCCACCAAATCGCGCAGCCTCGGCTGCACGGCAGTGAACTCCTTCTGCGCAATCGCGAACTGTTCACGCTGCGTGCCGGTCGGGCCGTACGTCTGGCCGAAACTTCCGAAGTAGGCGCCCTGAGCGCGATTCATCATCGAAGGCTCGCCGACGTCTCCACGGCGGGTCTTGACGTCATCGCCTGAGAGTGCGCGCAGCGCCTCCGCGAAAGCGAGTTCTAACACTTGCGCTTCGGCGATCAGCGCCGCGTCGCCGGAGCGGCCGCCCTGCAACTCTTCGCGCGCCGCGCTGAGATTGCTGCGCGCTTGCTCCAGTGAACGGCTTGTGGCGTTCATGATTTGGATCTGGCGCTCTACCTCTTGCTGGAAGGCGAGCACGGCTGCGCGATCTTGCTCGGGAAGCGCAGCCGCTGTGAGCGCCTTGACTTCGAAGGAGATCGCGTCGCCGATCGGCTGCACGCCTGCATCATTACGCAGCCAAGTTTGCGCGAGATAGGTGCCCGGCGCTACGGCCGGACCGCCGCGCCGCCCGCCGCCGCCCGCCCAGCGCAGCCCCCAGTAGACGCGCTGCAAGCCTTTGCCCGCGGGAGCATCCAGACGATCCACCACGGTGCCGTCGGGCTGCGTGATTTCAAGATAGAGCGCCGAGGCTTGCTCGTATTCTTCGGCCGCCAAGGCATCCCAGCCGGGGAACTGCAGCGGCTCGCCGGCCTTCACGGCGTCTTTCTCCGCCTTCTGGCGCTCAGACTTACGCGTCTTCCAACCGTCGCGCACCCAATAGCTGAGCGCCGCGCCGTACGTGGGATTGGAAGCGGAGTACCAACCGTCGCCCTGCGAACCGCGCGCGCCAGAAAGATGATCGCCGGCCACGAAGGAGAGCGCGTCACGCGAGGGGAAGAGCACCAACTCCTCCTCGAGCACGCTCTCGTTCAGCTCGCGGAGGTTGGAATAATCATCCATCACGAAGAAGCCGCGGCCGAACGTTGCGGCGACCAGCGCGTTCTCCCGGCGCTGTATTTCAAGATCGCGGACCGAGATCGTCGGCATGCCGCCGGCGAGTTTGCGCCAATGCGCGCCGCCATCGAGCGTCACGAACACTCCGAACTCGGTGCCGAGAAACAGCAAATCCGCGCGCTCATGGTCTTGGATGATCTTCCAGAGCAAATGTCGCTCGGGAAGATCTCCGTTCGCAAGCGTCCAGGTGTGGCCGCGATCCACGCTGCGCAGGAGATAGGGCGCGTAATCACCTTCCTTGTGGCGATCCGCGCATGCCCACGCTACTTGCGAGTCAAAGCGATCGGCCTCGACGTCGTTGACGAAGAAGCGACCGCTGATGCCCTCGACCGGCGCGGAACGCATCCAAGTGTGCCCACTGTCTTCGCTGACCATCAGCAGGCCGTCATCGGTGCCGGCGTAAAGCAGGCCCGCAACCAGCGGACTCTCGCTCAAGGCGCTGATGCTCGCGTATTGGGACATGGCCTCCAAATCCCAGAGTGCGTCCACGCTCCAAGTCCGCCCCATGATCTCGAGCTCGAGCCGGTTTTCGCCGCGCGTGAGATCGCCCGTGAAGGTCTGCCAAGTGTCGCCGCGATCTCCGCTGCGGAAGACGCGGTCGGCCGCGAACCACAGCACGGCAGGATCATGCGGGCTCACCAGGATCGGCGAATCCCAGTTGAAGCGGTAGTTCGGCTCGCCCGCGGGCGGCTGCGGCCGAATGCTCAACGATTGATCCGCGCGCCGGTCGAAGCGACTCAGATACCCCTCTTGAGACTCGCAGTAGATCAGGTCCGGATTGCTCGGGTCAATGGCGCAGTCGTGGCCGTCGCCGCCAATCAGCACGCGCCAGTCATCGTTGCACACGCCGTGACGGTCCAAGGTGAAGGCAGGGCCGTACTGGGTGGCGTTGTCCTGCGTGCCGCCGACCACGTGCCACACCGGCCAATCGTAATCCACGTCCACCTTGTAGAACTGGGTGAGCGGAAGATTGGCGAAGAATTGATAGGTCTTGCAGCGGTCGCGCGAAACGTACAAACCGCCATCGCAGCCGACGAGCACGAAGTCCGGGTCCTGCGGATGGAAGGCCACCGCGTGGTTGTCCACGTGCTTGGCGTCGCTGCCGACACCCTGCCAAGTCGCGCCTCCGTCGTCACTGCGCCCGAGCACCACGTTGGCCTGATAGAGGGAATCAAAGCGATGCGGGTCAGGAAACAGTTCCTGGTAGTAGTGCGGCCCGGTTCCCCCACCGACGTAATCCGACATCTTCTTCCAGGAAGCGCCGCCGTTCGCCGAACGCCAGAAGCCGCCTTTGCGGCCCGCGAGTTCGATGGTCGCGTAGATGACGTCGGGCTCCTGCGGTGAAATCGCCAAGCCAATCTTGCCCTTGTCGTCTCCGGGCAAACCGCCGTGCAGTTCCGTCCAAGTGGCGCCGCCGTCCACCGACTTGTGCACGCCGCTCTCCGGACCTCCGTTGAGCAGCGCCCAAGCCGTGCGATGGCGCTGATGCAGCGCCGCATAGACTACGTCGGGATCACGCGGATCCAGCGCAACGTCGGTGCAGCCCGTGAACTCTCCCTTGGCGAGCGCGCAACTCCAACTCGCGCCACCGTCCACACTTTTGTAGAGGCCGCGCTCGCCGCCGGGCG
>CAZCXL010000112.1:0-8046 GCA_964502625.1 uncultured Planctomycetales bacterium
AATCGGCGCAGGCGGAGGCGGAGCCCGAAGTGATGCCCGCGGTCATCAAGTTGGGAGTCGGTTTCTGGGGCATCAAGCCCGCGTAAGTGAGTTGCACGATCTTGCCCATCGCGCCGGTCGGGGTGACGTCGGTCTCGCCGGTGATGCGCGCGGCCACCAAGCAGAGCAGGAACGCCATGAGCACCGCGAGTACGCCGTAAAAATAGGGGATGCTGAAGTAACGATCGGCCATCCACACCAAACCGACCGCAGCTACCGCCGATCCGGCATAGAACCAAGAGTTCGGCACTTCCACTCCCTCGCGATCTGCGGCGCCATCGACGCGCCGGAAGGCCCGCACGATCGCCTTGCCCTGCATGAGAAATGCCGTGAGCGCCGCGCCGATGAGGAACGGCGCGCCAAACCACAGCCCGATCTCGCGCCACGCCCGGCTGGGAGTGCTGACTGCGCGCACGACCTCGTCGTTGGGATTCGTCCATACTTGCTCCAGACCCCAAGGTCCCGCCCCGAAAGCGAGCACGAGCGCCCCGGCCATCATCCAGAAGGTGATCCGGAATCCCATGATCATTCCGGCGCCGCACAGGGCGACGTCAGCGCCCAAATTGATGCTCCAGTCAGACGCCTTGGCATCGAGCCCGGTTTTCGGCACGAAGCCGCGCACTGGGAGCCACGAATCGAACACGTTGTAATTTTCAGGCAACAGCGAACGCCGTCCGTCCGCGCGTTGGGTGATGAAGACGTTGAGCGAAGTGAGCGGCGGAACCACCGCTGCGATCAAGCCGCTCCACAGCAGCGCCTTGGCCTTGCGAATGGCAGCCGCGCTGTCCGCATAAAGGGATTGCAGAGTGACCGCGGCGGCCGTGCCACTCGGAAAACGCAGGCGCTCCCGATTGATCATCGTGCGCTTCATCGGGATCGCCAAGCAGGTGCCGAGCATCGCCAGGAAGAACACCCAGCCCAACAAAACGGTGAAAGGAAGCGGAATTCCGGTCGGGTGCTCGGGCGTGACCGACATCATCAGCAGCGCAGGAATCGCCGAGACCAAGGTGCTGCCGGTGGCATAGCCTGCGGCCGAGGCCGTGGACTGCATGCAGTTGTTCTCCAGGATGGTCATGGGCGTGCGCGCGATGCGCAGCGCCAGCAGTCCCTGCCAGACGGCGAATGAAATGATGCAGGCGGTGATGGCGACTCCGAGATGCCAGCCCGTCTTGAGTCCGATGTAGAGGTTGGTGAAGGCGAGCCCGAATCCCAGCAGCGCACCCATCAGAATCGCGCGCGCCGTGAGCTGCGGGGCGTGATCGCCGCGATAGGCCTTGGCGTACCACTGGTCTTCGTCGAGCTCCGCCACTTCACTCGGCGTGAGTGAGAGCGGAGGGCTGGCAGCGACCTCCTCTTCCGTTTGCGGTGCGCGTTGAAACAGGCCCATACTGGACAAGATAGCGGCGACTGCGCAGCATCCCGTAACCTATGCAGCCATGATTCGCGCGCGCGCCGTTGCCGATCTCCTGCTTGCCTGCCTGGCTGGCGCCGGGCTGGGAGCCTTGGTGCTCGCATACGCCTGGCCCGATCACTCCGGCGCTCACTTCTTGGACGTGAAGTTCGTGCTGGCCGGGGCGGGCCTGGTGCCCCTCGGCGTCCTGGGTGGCGGTGTTGCTGTGATGTTCGCGGCGGTCATCGGACGCTGGCGCGGACTTTCGGCGCCGGCGGTCGAAGGCAAGATGCGCTCTGCAGCCTTTCGCACTGCGCTCCTGATTGCGATCGGAGCCAGTGCCGGCGCGTGGGTCTTTCATCTGCGCGAACTGCACACGGGTCTCCGCGATGGCGTGATCGCGGGTGGAGTGCTTGGCCTCCTGTTGCCTTTGCCGGCCCTGCCGCGCGCGCTCACCCGCACCCTGGGTGGTGCCACGGCGCTCGTTCTGGCGCTGCTGCTCGCCGGCGTCGGCTACAGCGTGCGTCTGGATCACGACGGAGTGCAGATTCCCGGGGACTTGGATCCGCTGCCCGCGATTGCAGAGGGCGCGCGCCGCGGCTCCGGCCCCGACGTGTTGCTGATCTCGGTAGACACTCTGCGCGCCGATGAGTTCTTGAGCGAAGCCGTGCCGACGCCAGCGCTCGATCGCCTTCGTGCGCGCAGCCGCTGGGCCACATACGGCCGCGCGCCTGCGCCCAGCACGCTGCCGAGTCACGTGAGCATGGTCACGGGCCGCCATCCCTTGGAGACCGGTTGCTACACCAACAGCAGTCAGCTCACCAGCGATGCCGGCGACACCTTGCCAGAATTATTCCACGCTGCCGGATGGCGCACGGCGGGAGTCGCCGCCAACGATCTCTTGGAGGATCGCACCGGATTTACGCGGGGATTCGAGGCCTTCACCAACGTTGCATGGCGAGATCCGAACGTGCTTGAGATGACCAAACTGGTGATGTCCACCCGCCGGATGTCCCCCGTGAGCCTGTTCTTGAGCGATTCAGCCACGGTTGCCGCGTCCGTCGGCTTGGCGACGACTCGCACCAACGTGCCGCCCAAGATCGACGCCCTCTACATGCCCCCGGCTGCGGGCGTAGTCCGCGACGCCGCGCTCGCTTACTTCGAGCAACTCTACGCCGATGCTCAGCCCTACTTCTTTTTTCTCCATTTCATGGATCCGCATCTGCCTTACACGCCGGCCGTCGGATTCGCCGGCCGTTTAACGGCAGGCTCTGCGCTGCCCGCGCGCTATGCGCATTTCCCGCAGCTCTCGACGATGTGTTCCGACACGATCCAGACCGATCTGCGCTCCGATGATCCCGCCGCGCGCGCCGACGCGCTGGCGGCCGCCGCGTATCTGCGCTTGGCCTATGGTGAAGAATTGATGGCGGTCGATGCGGCCGTCGGAGAGGTCCTGGCTCGCGCCGAGCGCAGCGGCCGGCCACTGGTCGTGCTCTTCACCGCCGACCACGGCGAGCATTTCGCGGAGCACAACACCATGGGACACGGCAACAGCCTCTATGAGGAACTGCTGCGGGTGCCGTTCCTGATCGCCGGGCCTGGCGTCGAACCCGGGCGCTTCGACGCGCCGCCGCGGCTCGAGGACATCGGCATCACGCTCTTGCATGCTGCGGGAATCGCGGTGCGCTCCTTTGGCCAAGGCCGTGATCTGCTGCAGCCCAATTCCGAGCCCGGCTCGCCCGCTTTCGCCACTCACGAAGACGCCTTCGCCGTGCTGGACGGAGAATGGAAAGCCCGATTCTCCTGGGACTGCCGCGACCCGCGCGCCTCACCGCTGCTCTTGATCACGGCGGGCAAGGCCGATGCTGAGGACGAGAACCTTGCCGAGACTCAGCCCGCCGTGCGCGAGGCTCTGCAAGCCTTGGCCGAAAAGGCGCGCGTCGGAGCGCGAGCCCGCATCATTCGTGCAATGGACGCAGTGGAGCGCGCCAATCTGGCCGCACTCGGTTATGCCTTCGACGCGGAAGGCAACGTCATCGCCAATTAGGCGCGCCGCGGCTCACTCTTGCCGCGGGATGCACAGCACCGGCACGGTGCTATTGCGCAAGATTCCTTCGGCCACGCTGCCGAGCATCAGCCTGCGGAAGCCCGTGCGCCCGTGGGTGCTTGCCACGATCAGATCGCAGCCGTTCTCGGCGGCGTAGCGGCAAACTTCCCGCGCGACGTCATTGCCTGGAATCACCACGGCCTCCGCTTTGCTGCCGAGTTCCTGGCTCAGTCGCTCGATTTCTACGCGCGCTGCGTCCGTCTGCTCAGCCAAGCCGGCGCTGCCGATTGGAGGAGCAAACGGTGCGCCGTGCGGTGTCACCACGAGATCGGGCAGCACGTAGAGCAGCGTGATCCGTGCGCCGTCGGTTTTCGCGAGTGCGCGTGCCGCCGGGAAAATCCGGCGCGACTCTTCGGAGAGGTCCGTGGTCAGAAGGATGTGGCGGGCTTGCATGGCCTTATCCTAACAGAAAATAAGACAAACAAGTCTGAATATTGCCCGCGTATGCTGCGCCGATGGCCGTCCCCACCTTGATTGACCGCGATGCGGTGGCTCGCTTCTGCGCCCAGACCTGGGAGCAGGAGATCGTTCCTCAGCTCACTGAGTACATCCGGATCCCGAATAAATCCCCGGTGTTCGACCCGGCCTGGGCCGAGCACGGCCACATGGACCGCGCTGTGGCCCAGATTGAGGCTTGGTGCCGAGCCCGCCCGGTGAAGGGATTGAGCGTCGAGGTGCAACGTCTCCCGGGCCGCACTCCGCTGATCTACATGGAGGTCCCTGCGTTCCCTGATCCGCGTGCGGGCACCGGCCCGGCGGTCCTGCTCTACGGACACCTCGACAAGCAGCCAGAGATGAGTGGTTGGCGCGAGGGCTTGGGACCGTGGACTCCCAAACTCGAAGGCGACAAGTTGTACGGGCGTGGCGGCGCCGACGATGGCTACTCCGCGTTCGCTTCGCTCACTGCGATCGAAGCCGTTCAGCGCCATGGCGGTCGCCATGGAAGGCTCGTGATCGTGATCGAAGGCTGTGAAGAGAGCGGCAGCTTCGATCTGCCGTTCTACATTGATCATCTGGCGCCGCGCATCGGTGCCGTGGACCTCGTCATCTGTCTCGACAGTGGGTGCGGCGACTACGAGCGCCTCTGGAGCACTACTTCCCTGCGCGGCATGATCGCAGGCGACCTGCGGGTAGACGTGTTGACCGAAGGCGTGCACAGCGGCGACGCCAGCGGCGTGGTGCCGTCTTCCTTCCGCGTGCTGCGTCAGTTGCTCGACCGCATCGAAGACCCTGCGACGGGGCGCCTGCAACTCGCCGAGTTTCACGTCGAGATTCCGGCGCAGCGGATCGCGCAAGCGAAAGTGGCGGCGAAAGTGCTCGGCGAAGCCGTGTCCGGCAAGTTCCCTTTCCTTCCCGGCGTCGAGCCGATGGCTGCCGATCTCGGCGAGCGCATTCTCAATCGCACTTGGCGGCCCACTCTCTCCGTCACGGGCGCCGGCGGGCTGCCCGCGTTGCAAGACGCGGGCAACGTGCTGCGCCCCTTCACGGCGCTCAAACTTTCGCTGCGCTTGCCGCCCACCGCCGATGCCGCGCGCGCTTCCGCCCGCCTGAAGCAGGTGCTCGAATCGAATCCTCCTTCCGGCGCGCGCGTCAGTTTCCGCGCGGAGAAGGGTTCTTCCGGTTGGACCGCACCGGCGCTTGCGCCGTGGTTGGAGAAATCCGTGGATGGCGCCTCTCGCCACTTCTTCGGCAATGCGCCGGCCTACATGGGAGAAGGCGGCTCCATTCCCTTCATGGGAATGCTCGGTGAGAAGTTTCCCGCCGCGCAGTTCTTGATCACGGGCGTGCTCGGACCGGCCAGCAATGCACACGGGCCGAACGAATTCCTGCACGTGCCGACGGGCAAGGCACTAACCGCCTGCGTGGCCCAGGTGCTCCTGGACCACTCGGGTGCAGCGAGTGAATCTGCGTGAAGGCTAGGCGTTGCCGCTGGCCAACGCTTTTTCGGCCAGTCCGGCGAGCATGTCGGCGCGTTCGCCGACCTTCGTGCCCGTGTGATCGGTCGCGAACTTGCGCAGTTTCTTGACGGCCTTCTCATCCTTGCCGGCCACGAAGACGGCTTGGGCAAGGCGATCCAACTCTTTGGCATCCGTCAAGGCTTTCTGCGCATCCGGACCTTCGAAGAGCGCCGTCAGACCGACGGTCGGCTCGGCGAGTGCATCTTCGCCTTTCACGGCTTTCATGAGAGCCTCTTGGATGGCCTGAGCCTGAATCCATTCACCACGCTCGACGAGAGTACGGACCCGGGCGGCATCACGGCGCACCTTCTCGGTGAGTAGGCCTTCGAACTTGCGCACGGCGGTGCTGGTCGCCTCGTCCTTGCCGGCGGCCTTGTCGGAGAGTTTGCGCGCCTCGACGGCTGCCTTGGCGTAGTTGCCGCGATCCAACTCCTTGTAGAGCTTGGCGACGGCATCCGGCGCGTCGGCCGGAGCGCTCGAGGCCTTCTTGACCATCTCTTCGATGGCCTTCTGGATCTTGGAGTGATCGCTGGCGCTGTTGCCCGTGAAGATCACTTTGCCGTCCGGTCCAAGCAGTGCGTAGGACGGAAGTCCGTTGCCACCTGTGCTGAAGGGACGTTCGGTGGTCCAGATCGCTTGATTGCCCAACCACTTGTACTTGAGGGCGAAGGCAAGACTGTCCTCTTGCGACGCGCCCTGGGACTCCACCAGGATCACTTGGATCGCATTCCCGTATTCAGATTGAAGCTTCACGGCAGTCGGCACGGACTGCCCGATGCAAGTGCCTCACTTTGTGCCCCAGAAGTCCACCAGAATCGGCTTGCCGCGGAAGTCTTCAAGGCTCAAGGCGCCGGAGCCCTGGAACAGATCACTGTGCCATGAGTACTCAGGTTGATCGCCGGGCATCACCGTGCTTTGCGCGACGGCGGGAGCGGCAAGCGCCGCGGCGAGGATCGGGAGGGCAACGAATCGGAGCATGCCCCACTTTACGCGTTGGCGGAGGGATTGCAGGGCAGAAGTAGGCTGCGGGCGACAATTTTTGGGTCTTCGGCCTTGCAGAGGGCGGAACAGACCGCCACACCCAGTCCCGCGCCCAGACTGGCTCGATTCGAGGGATGGATGCCGCCGATCGCCAGAATGGGCAGGCCGAGCAAGGCGGCTTGACGCGCGGCCGCCAAGACGTGGTCCACGCCTAATCCGGTGTCATAGCCCTTGGTCGGCGTGGGAAATGCGGGGCCAAATCCGAGGTAGTTCACAGCGCCGCCCCAAGCAGCAGCAGCAGCAATCTGCGCAGGGTCATGGGTGCTCCATCCAATCAGCGCCCGCGGCCCAAGCATGCTGCGCGCCGCGCTGGGCTCCAAATCCTCCTGACCGAGGTGAACGCCAGCCGCTCCGACGAGCGCCGCAATCTCCACCGAATCGTTCACCAGCATGGGAACGGAGAGCGACTTGCAGAGTGCCAGCCCGTCTGCGGCCCAGGCCGCGAATTCACGGGGATGCAGTTCCTTCTCCCGGAGTTGCACGAGATCTGCGCCCCCGCGCACCGACTCTTCGAGCACACGCTCCGGTGCCAGGCGGCAGAGGGCGCGCGTCAGAATGAGGCAGAGGCGCGGCTGCACGGCGAAAGCGGACACCCCGAGATCCTAGGCCGCAGCGGTGCGCGGTGAAAAAGGAACGCGCCCCGTCCGCTTGGCGGAGTAGGGCGCGCTCGACTCGGGGGGTTCAGTGAGGGAAAGAAAGCTCTGAACTAGGAAACGCGCTTCTGTTGGTCCGGTCCAGGCTTGCGCCCGGGGCGCAGCGCGCGGACGAAGGCGCGTTTGTCGGTGGGGCTGAACAGTCGAACTTTGGCTCCGCACTCGACGCAGAAGCAGGCTTCCAAGCTTTGGAGGAAACGCACGTAGTCGTCGCAACGGGGGCAGTACTTCGATTCTTGGTAGTAGTCGGAGTGGCGCATGGGGAAAGGGGTAGGAGGAAGGAGCGCGCCAAGGGGCAATGGAAATCTAGCCCCAGACCGGGAGATCGGGGGTGCAAATCCGTGGAAAACCTGTGAAGTAAAGGAACTTGCTGAATGGGTCAAGCCAGGTCGAGGGCGGCTTGCGCCTCTGCTACTACTGCCGCATCCGAGTCGGAATGAGCGGCCCGTTCCAGTGCCGGCCGACCGGCCCGTTGGCGACCCAGGGCCCAGGCCGCATGGCCCCGAACCAGGGGGGAGGGATGGCCGACGAGGGTCTCGGCGAGGGCGACCGCCCCCCGGCCCAGGTTTCCCAGGGCGATGCAGGCGTTTCTGGCGAGGCCCTCCGGCCCTGCCCGGCGGATCGGGCTGCCTGTGAATAACTTGTGGAAAACCTCTGGAGAAAGGGGGAGAAGCTCCTCCAGTTGCAACTGAAGGCCAGGATGCAGTCCCCAGGCTTCGCCATGGTCCGGCTCATGGGCGCCGAAGGGGCAGACCTCCAGACAGACGTCGCAACCGAAAACCCAGTCGCCCATAGGCACCCGCAGCGGGGGGGGGATGGGAACGGTTGAATCGATCGTGAGGTAGGAAAGGCAGCTGC
>CAZCXL010000113.1:0-2820 GCA_964502625.1 uncultured Planctomycetales bacterium
TCAGCGGACTCACGCACGAGCTCCTGAAGCAACTCGGCGAGGATCCGCACCGCGAAGGGTTACTGCGCACTCCGGAGCGGGTGGCCCGCAGTCTCCGCGAATTGACTTCGGGGCATCAACAAGACCTGCAGAGCATCGTGAACGGAGCGCTCTTCGAGGAAATGGTGGATGAAATGGTCCTGGTGAAGGACATCGAGTTCTACTCACTGTGTGAACACCACATGCTGCCTTTCTTCGGGCGCGCGCACGTGGCGTATCTGCCTGCGGGCAAAGTGATCGGACTCTCGAAAATTCCGCGCATCGTGGAGATGTTCGCGCGCCGTCTGCAAGTGCAGGAGCGCATGACCGTGCAAATTGCGAACGCATTGCAAGAGGTGTTGCACCCGCGCGGAGTCGCCGTGATCACCGAGGCTTCCCACCTCTGCATGATGATGCGCGGCGTCTCGAAGCAAGCCAGCCTTGCCACCACGTCTTGCATGCTCGGCGGTTTCCGAGAAGATGCGCGGACGCGTTCCGAGTTTCTCGGCCTCATTGCGAGCCGCCGCTGACTGGCACCGAGCCCTCTTTATCGGTGAAATGGGCTCCCTCTCGCGCATCTTCCATACCGATGGTAGACTAGGGATCAGGATCGGCCTTCACCGGTCTCACCCCCTCAGACGCGACCAGCCCCCTCTGGCTGCTTTCCCTTGCATCACCAACGTCAGCGTCCCGTGGCAGCGCTTGCTGCCATCGGCTTTCTCGTTCTGCTCCTCGTCGTAGGCGCGGTTGCTTTGGAGATCTGGAGTTCCTCGGAGACTGCGCCGCCGACGGCGAGTGCCGTGGGTAGCCCCGACCTCCAGCACTAATTCGCTGCGCGCGTGCCGGTGCTCGGCGCGATGCCGTCACTCGGCTCAACGGCCAGCCAGGAGGCGACGTCTTCCACGCATTCGTGAATGGTTTGGGCGCTGGTGGTGACAGTGAATGCTGCGCGCGCGTATTGATGCGCGCGCTCGCGCCAAAGACTTTCCAAACGTTCGCGCGCATCGGCCTTGCCTTGCATCGGGCGGAGGTCACCCTGCGCCACGACCCTGTCCCAATGCTCTTGAGGCTCAGCGCGCAGCCAAATCACCGCGCAGGCCTCGAGTAGGCGCTCATAGGCCCGCGGGTTCTCCACGAGCCCTCCGGCCACCTCGAGCACGCCTGTTGCATTGCGCGCGAGCCACGCTTCGAGCGCTTCGGCCTCGCGGATACGGAATCCTTCGGCGCCTTCCCATTCGAAGATCTGCGCGCGGCTGGCTCCCGCGTGACTTTCGATCCACGCATCCAGCTCTTCGAAAGGGACTTCCAATTTCTCGGCAAGCGGTCGGCCTACGGAAGATTTTCCCGCACCGCGCAGGCCGACGAGCGCGATCCTTCGCTCCGGCTTGGCGGCAGGAAGGTCGCACAAATCTCGCAGCGGGAGGCGAAAGGCGCGCGCGAGGGAGGCGAGTTTCTCCAAGGAGGGGTTGGCGCGGCCCGCCTCGATCTCCACCAGGAAGCGCCGGCTCATGCCTGAGCGCTCCGCCAAGGCTTGGAGCGACAGACACTGTTGGTTGCGCAGGCTGCGGACGCGGCGCGCGAGGGCGTGCAGGAGAAGGCTCATGGCGTGTGCATCATAGTGCCAATCATCCTGGAAATCTGGAATTCTATTGCGCTATACTGCGCAGGCTGCCATGGCACTTGCCGCTTCGACCATTACCCCGGCACCTCCCGCTTTCGAGCCGGTGGACTTTCGCACTCTGCCCTCCCGCTACCGCCACTGGCGGCTCCGGATTGACGGCGACGTTGCCTTTCTGACCATGGCGGTGGACCCCAACGGTGGCATCCGGCCGGGCTATGCCCTGAAACTGAACTCTTATGACTTGGGCGTGGACATTGAGCTGGCCGATGCCATTCAGCGCGTGCGTTTCGAGCAGCCCCAGGTGCGCTGCCTCGTGCTCGACGGCGCGTTGGAAAAGGTGTTCTGCGCGGGCGCGAACATTCAGATGTTGCGCTCGAGCGGGCACGCTTGGAAGGTGAACTTCTGCAAGTTCACGAACGAGACGCGGCTTGCGCTCGAAGATCTTGCCGATGCGAGCGGCGTGCGCACACTCGCGGCCTGCAACGGCGCCACCGCAGGGGGGGGGTATGAGTTAGCGCTCGCCTGCGAGCGCATTCTGCTCGTGGACGACCGGAACAGTTCGGTTTCTTTGCCCGAAGTGCCGCTGCTCGGTGTGTTGCCCGGCACGGGCGGACTCACCCGCGTCGTGGACAAGCGCCGCGTGCGCCGCGATCTCGCCGACGTCTTCTGCACGCTCGTCGAGGGCATCAAGGGCCGCAAGGCGGTGGATTGGAAGTTGGTGGATGATCTGGCGCCCCTCTCGCAATTCGCGGAGGAACGCGATCGAATCGCGCGGGAACTCGAGGACTCTACGCCCAGTCGCGCCGACCAAGTCGGCATTCCGCTCGGAGAGCTCGAAGTCCGTGAGGAGCCGAACGCGCGCGGCACTCGTTACACCGAGTTGCGCTGGGATCCCGCCACTCGCATTGCCCGGCTCACACTCCAGATTCCGGAGCAACTGGGGCCGGCGAACGCTGCGCAAGTGCGCGCGGAGGGGCCGCGCTGGTGGTTCTTCGAGTTGCTGCGAGGTTTCGACGATGCGCTGCTGCACCTGCGCGTGAATCTGTCGGAAATCAATCTCGTCACCTTGCGCGTAGCCGGCGATCCGCGCGTAGCGCTCGCCCTGGACGCCATGCTCGCGGCCCATCAGCAGGACTCCTTCGTGCGCGAGACGCTGTTCTACGCACGCCGGGTCTTGAAGC
>CAZCXL010000113.1:2830-8018 GCA_964502625.1 uncultured Planctomycetales bacterium
GGCTTTCGCCGGCACATTTCTCGAGATCGCGCTCGCCGCGGATCGTGTCTATCTGCTCGACGACGAAGCCGAGCCGGTCACTCTCGGAGTTTCGGAACTCAACGCCGGTGCCTACCGCATGGGCAACGGTCTGACGCGGTTGGAGACTCGTTTCCTGGACGATCGGCCCGCAGTGGACCGCGTGCTCGCAGTGCGCGGTTCCTTGTCTGCCGCGGATGCCGTCACGCTCGGCCTGGCCACCGAGGATCTGGACCGCATGGATTGGGACGACCAAGTGCGCGTGCAAGAGGAAGAGCGCGCGGCTTACTCGCCCGATGCCTTGACCGGCCTGGAGGCCAATCTGCGCTTTGCAGGGCCTGAGACCGTCGAAACCAAAATTTTTGGCCGACTGACCGCCTGGCAGAACTGGATCTTCCAACGGCCGAATGCCGTGGGCGCGACCGGCGCGCTCCAGTGCTATGGCACTCCCAATCGTCCCCAATTCGACTACCAACGGACCTAAGCATGACCTCCATCGACTACACGCAAAAGATTCCGAACAACGTGGACCTGTCTTCGGACAAGCGCTTGCAGCGCGCGTTGGAGCATTGGCAGCCGGCCTATCTGCAGTGGTGGCACGAGATGGGGCCGACCGATTTCGAGACGAATGACATCTATCTGCGCACTGCCGTGAGCGTGAATCCCGATGGTTGGGCGCACTTCGATTACTTGAAGATGCCCGACTACCGTTGGGGCATCTTCCTCGAGCCGCAACAGGCGGGCCGCACGGTGCCCTTCGGCGATCACCTCGGTGAGGAAGCTTGGCAGGAGGTTCCGGGCGAGTTCCGGACTGAGTTGCGGCGCATCATCGTGACCCAGGCCGATACCGAGCCCGCCAGTGTTGAGCAGCAGCGATTGCTCGGCCATACCGCTCCCTCGCTCTACGACCTGCGGAACCTGTTTCAGGTCAACGTCGAAGAGGGGCGCCACCTGTGGGCGATGGTTTATCTGTTGCATCGCTATTTCGGCAAGGACGGACGCTCCGAGGCAGAGGAACTACTCGAGCGGCGGAGCGGCAATCCGGATCGTCCGCGCATCCTGGGCACCTTCAACGAGCCGATCACCACGTGGCTCGACTTCTTCATGTTCACGATGTTCACGGATCGCGACGGCAAGTTCCAATTGCTCGCCTTCGCGGAATCTGGATTCGATCCCTTGGCCCGCACCTGCCGGTTCATGCTGACCGAAGAGGCCCACCACATGTTCGTGGGCCAGACCGGCGTCGGCCGGGTCATCCAGCGCACCTGCGAAGTGATGAAGGAATTCCCGGACGCGAATCCTGCCGAGCACGGCGCAATTCCTTTGCCGCTCATCCAGAAGTACGTCAACTTCTGGGTATCCTCTTCCACGGACCTCTACGGATCCGAGGTTTCCAGCAACGCCGCGAACTACTTTGCAGCCGGCCTGAAGGGACGTGCCTACGAAGAAAAGAAATACACGGAGCACTCGGCGCTCGAGCAATCCTTCCACATTGAGCGACCCATGAACGGCGCGCTCGTGAGCGAAGAAGTGCCGCTACGGAATGCCCTCAACGAGGTACTGCGCAGCGATTACATCGAGGACAACCAGCGTGGAGTGGATTACTGGAATCGTGTTTGCGAAAAAGCCGGCGTGGATTTCCGCTTCGAGCTGCCGCATCGGCGCTTCAATCGCAAGATCGGCATCTACACCGGCCTCTACTTCAGCCCTGAGGGGACTCCGATCTCCCGCGAGGACTATGAGCGGCGCCAACACGAGTGGCTGCCGACTCCTGAGGAGCGCGGCTTCGTCCAATCGCTGATGAAGTCGGTCACGGAGCCGGGCAAGGTCGCCGGCTGGATTGCGCCGCCAGCCAAGGGCATCAACGGCTCACCGCAGGATTTCGAGTACGTGCGGTTCTAGAGCCGAGGCCGCCGGAGCCGATATCCTGAACGCATGGTGCGCCTGCGGCTTGGATTCTTCGCTTTCCTTTTTCTCGCCGTCGCTTGCGATGGCGGAGAGCCGACGCCGAAACCTGACGCGCCGGCACAAGCTGCCGGGGCGCAAGCAGTCGCTGCGCCCACTCCGGCGGACGTGATGCGGCCCCAAGACGGCGGGCCGCACACCGAAGTGAGCGTGTATTCCGCAGAGAATCCGGATCAGGTACCGATTCTTGAGATCCGGCTCTGGTCGCGGGACGGAAAGCCAGTCCCGGACATCGGCTACGAGGTGTTCTGGCAGACCGATGACGGACCGAGCGTGACCAATTCTCTGGTCAACGTGGAGGGGTGGTCTCGCGGTGGAATGATCGCAGGCTCGCGCGTGCACCGCGTGCGCATTCGTCCTACGGGTTATTCCGCCCCGCAGACGGTGCAGGTGAACCAATTCATGCAGCTCGGCCGCATCGTGCGCGTGGACGTGCTGGTGCTCGCGGCAGCCGTGGTGAGCGGCGTGGTGCTCGACGAGAGCGGCGCGCCGGTTGCCAAGGCGAAATTAGCGGCTTTCCATTCCGTGCGCTCCGCCGTGGACAGCGAGCAACGACCCGCTGCCGACACTTTCGGTGACACGGACGAGGAGGGGCGGTTTCGTCTCGGCGGGTTTCCCCCGGGCCCCTGCGTTCTGGAGGCGGTGACGGAACAGCGAGTCACCGTGTGGCGCGTGACGGGCACCTTGACCGAAGGTCAAGAGGTGAGCGGGGTTGAAATCCTCATGGAACTCGGCCACACCGTGCACGGCCAGGTTCTGGATCCCAATGGCGTACCGGTGCCAAACGCCAACGTCGTTGCCGGTAAACCGGCCCGGCGTCAGCAAACGCGGCCTGGACCGATTGCCACGCTCACTTACGTTCCGACGCGACAAGTCGTCACGGCGACCGACGAGAAGGGCGTGTTCCAACTACCGCAAGTTCCGGACTCTCAAGAGTGGGCGATCAACGTGGACCATCCGCGCTATCGCAAATCCGTGAGTAAGATTCTCGCCGGCCAGGTGGACGTGCTGGTGTTGTTGGAGCGTGGACTCGAGGTCACGGGCGAAGTGACTTCCTCGGATGGTCTTCCGCTCGCGGGCGCGACCGTCAGTTTGCTCGGAGGCGCTGAGATTCCCTCGGCAACGACTCTGCGCACCGGTCGTTTCATGCTCGGCGGATTGACCGAGCAGGTCGGCCGCTACCTCTATCTGCAGCACGCGAAGCACGCGCCGACCTTTCTTGGCCCAGTGAGTCTGCAGGCTGGCGAAGCCTTGAGCATTCAGTTGGCTGCGCCTGCGCGGCTCGGCGCTTCCTTGCACACGGCCGATGGCAGCCCGGTGGCTGGAGCGCGCGTCATCCTGCAGTACCTTGATTTGCCGCAAGGCTTCCCGGCGGCTGCTTATCCGGCAGATCTTCTGACTCGCCAATCCGGTCTGAGCAGTGCGGTGGGAGAGTTCTTTTTCGATGGCATTCCGGCCGGACGCTACCGAGTGGAAGTGATCCAATTGGACGGGAAGCGCAAGAGCTTCGAAGACTTGAACACGGCGGAGCCTTCCCGCAAGTTGACGATCGAATAGGCTGTCGCGCTTGTGATCCACCGCTGGCTCGAGCAGAGGCGTGACGGTGTCGAGCAATCGCCCGAAGAGATTGGCGCCTTCGTCCGGGCGGCGGTTGCCGGCGAATGCACGCACGCACAACTTGGGGCTTGGCTGGCGTTTGCGCTCTGTCGCGGAATGACCCTCCGCGAAACGGTGGCGCTGACCCTCGCCATGCGCGATTCAGGCCGGATCCTTTCTTGGCCAGGTATCGAAGGTCCTTTCTGGGACAAGCACTCGACCGGAGGCGTTGGCGACAAGGTGTCGCTGGTCCTTGCCCCGTTGTGGGCTGCGCTCGGCGCACGCGTGCCGATGGTCTCTGGCCGCAGCCTCGGCATCACGGGCGGGACTCTGGACAAACTCGAATCCATTCCCGGTTTACGCACCACCCTCGCCCTCGAGGCCTTGCCAGACGTGCTCGCCCAGAGTGGGTGTTTCATCATTGGCCAGAGCGAAGAATTGGCTCCGGCTGACCGATTGTTCTACGCGCTGCGGGATGAAACCGAGACGGTGGCGTCCATTCCGTTGATCACGGCGAGCATCCTCTCCAAAAAACTGGCGGAGGGAATTGATCGTCTCGTGATGGACGTGAAGTTTGGCAGCGGGGCTTTCATGCGCGATCGCGCTGCGGCGCAGTCTCTGGCCGACTCGCTCGCCGCCGTGGGCCGCGGAGCGGGACTGGAGATCGAGACCTTCCTCACGCCCATGGATGAGCCGCTCGGACGCGCCGTGGGCAATGCCCTCGAAGTCGAAGAGGCCGTGGCCACCTTGCAGGGGTGCGGCCCGCCGGATTTGGAGGAGTTGGTGGTGCGGCTTTCCGGCGCCGGCGCGCGGGCGCAAGCCGCCTTGCGCGACGGACGCGCGCTGGAGCGCTGGCGGGCAATGGTGCGTGCGCAAGGCGGAGACTCGGAAGCGCAGTTGCTCGGAACGACTGAGGTGGAGCAAGCGGTCCTGCGCGCCGAGCGCAGCGGTCGCGTGACCCGCTGCGATGCCGGAGCCGTCGGCCGGGCAGCCTGCGCGCTCGGCGCCGGGCGCCGCCTCGCGAGCGATTCTGTGCATCCGGGAGTGGGCCTGAGTTTGGATCGCAAGGTCGGTGAAACTGTGAGCCGCGGCGAAGCCCTGGCCACGCTGTACCATGCAGGACGCGGCCGGGAGGAAGCCATGGAATGGATTCGCCAGGCGTACGCCATCCAAGATTCGTGACGCGGACCCGTAACCTGCGCGCCGTCTGTCTCGCCGAAGGCGAGCATCCGCCGCTCGTGCCCAGTGGCTTCGAGGGGCTGGAGTGGAGCACGCGCACTTTGGAGGCCTTCCTCACGGAGGTAGACGCCGGCGCGGAACTTCCCGATGCCGTGCTGGTGTTCGGCGCTGCCACTGCGCGTTCCTTGCGACGTCATGAGCGTTGCGCATTACTGCCTGTGTTCGCCTTCGCTCCGGCGGGCGCGAGCGTTCCCCCCGGATGCGACGCAGTAGCCACGCGCTGGGGCGAATCACTCGTGGAGATCGTGCGCGCTCGTTCCTCGCTTCAAACCGAGCCGCCGCTTCCCGCGCTCGAGCGGGATTCCGAGCGCCGCACTCAGCGTTTCGCCCGCTGGTTCGCGGCGCGCGGCCACGCCGCCCTCGAGGACGC
>CAZCXL010000114.1:0-8017 GCA_964502625.1 uncultured Planctomycetales bacterium
CACCCAATTGGCGATCATCGCGGCGCTGGTGATCGCGGCGGACCAGATCATGCAGGCGTATCTCTATGACGTCTCCAAGCAGCTCTCGGTCTTCGTCGGCTTGATCATCACCAACTGCATCGTCATGGGTCGGGCCGAAGCCTTCGCCATGGCGAATCCCCCGCTCAAGAGCGCGCTCGACGGCTTTGCGAACGGCGCCGGCTACAGCCTGGTCTTGATCACGGTCGCGGTCGTGCGCGAATTTTTCGGCTCAGGCAAGTTGCTCGGCTACGAGATCATGCCGACGGTCACGAACGGCGGTTGGTACGTGCCGAACGGCCTGATGATTCTCTCGCCCGGAGCGTTCTTCCTGATCGCGATCATCATCTGGGTGCAGCGTCACATATCCCGCAGCATGGTGGAGAAGGACTAGTCATGGAACTCGTCAATCTCTTCCTCAAGTCGGCGTTCATCGAGAACATGGCGCTGGCCTTCTTTCTCGGCATGTGCTCCTTCTTGGCCGTGTCCAAGAAGGTGGACACCGCGGTGGGCCTGGGCGCGGCAGTGGTCTTCGTGCTAGCGATCACCACGCCGCTCAACAACCTGATCTACCAGCACGTGCTGAAGGAAGGCTCGCTGGCCTGGATCAGCCCTTCGCTCGAGCACGTGGACCTGACCTTCATCGGGTTCATTGCGTACATCGCGACGATCGCCGCGGTCGTGCAGATCGTCGAGATGGCAATTGATCGCTTCTCGCCGGCCCTCTACACCGCGCTCGGCGTGTTCCTGCCGCTGATCGCAGTGAACTGCGCGATTCTGGGCGCGTCGCTGTTCATGGTGCAGCGCGACTACAACCTGGCCGAGAGCACGGTCTATGGACTGGGCGCCGGCGTGGGCTGGGCGCTCGCGATCATTGCGCTGGCCGCGATCCGCGAACGGCTCAAGTACTCCAACGTGCCCCCGGCGCTGCGCGGCCTGGGCATCACCTTCATGATCACCGGACTGATGGCCATGGGTTTCATGATCTTCGCGGGCATTCAGCTCTAGGGCGATGGAGATCACCATCATCGTGCTCGGCATCGCGGCATTCACCGGAGTGGTGATGCTGATGGTCTTCATCCTGCTGGCCGCGAAGGCCAAACTTGTGGCGAGCGGCGACGTCCGGCTCGTCATCAACGGCGACGAGTCCAAGGCGCTCTCGGTTCCGGCCGGCACTTCGCTGCTGTCCACGCTCGCGAACCAGAAGCTCTTCATTCCTTCCGCCTGCGGCGGCGGCGGCACCTGCGCGCAGTGCAAGGTGCAGGTGGACGAGGGCGGCGGTTCGCTGCTCCCCACCGAAGCCGGCCACATCACGCGCGGCATGGCGAAGGAGCACTGGCGCCTCTCCTGCCAAGTGAAGGTCAAGCAGGACATGAGGATCCGCGTGCCGGACAGCGTGTTCTCAGTCCAGAAATGGGACTGCACGGTGGTCTCCAACCACAACGTCGCCACCTTCATCAAAGAATTCAAGGTGCGGCTGCCGGCGGGGCAGAAGATCAAGTTCACGTCCGGCGACTACGTCCAGATCGAGATTCCGCCGCACGACATCAGTTTCGCGGACTTCGCGGTCGAGGAGCAGTTCCGCGACGAGTGGGACAAGTACAAGTTGTGGGAGATTCGCTCGGTCTCCACCGAAACGGTTGAGCGCGCCTACTCCATGGCCAACTACCCGGCCGAGGGCGACGACCTCGTGATGCTCAACGTGCGCATTGCCACTCCCCCGCCGCGCACCAGCGGCATTCCGCCGGGCAAGGGTTCTTCCTACATCTTTAGCCTGAAGCCGGGCGACAAGGTGCGGGTTTCTGGTCCCTTCGGCGAGTTCCACCTGCAGCCCACCCAGCGCGAAGCCATGTTCATCGGCGGCGGCGCGGGCATGGCGCCGCTGCGCTCGCACGTCATGCGCATGTTCCACATGGACAAGACCAAGCGCAAGGTGTCCTACTGGTACGGAGCCCGCAGCCTGCGCGAGATGTTCTACGTGCAGGATTTCGATGCGATCGCCGCAACCAGCCCCAACTTCCAATGGCACGTGGCGCTGTCCGAGCCCAAGCCTGAAGACCATTGGAAGGGTTACACCGGGTTCATTCACCAGGTGGTGCTCGACAACTATCTCAAGCAGCACGCCGCGCCCGAGGACATCGAGTACTACCTGTGCGGCCCGCCGATGATGAACAAGGCCGTGCTCAAAATGCTGGAAGATCTGGGCGTGGAGCCCGAGATGATCCGGCTCGACGACTTCGGCGGATGAGGCGAGCAGCCGCTTCCACCCTGCTTGCGCTCTGCGCGAGTGCGGCGGGAAGTTGCGGCGGCGATTCCAGTCCCGCCAGCGTGGCGCGCTACGAAGGCGCCAGCATGGGGTCTTCGTGGTCGGCAGCGGTGGTGGTGCCGCCGGGCAGCGTTGCGCCCCCGCCGGAGACGCTGCAAGGCCTTCTCGACGAAGTAGACCGACTTATGTCGACGTGGAAGCCGGAGTCCGAACTCTCGCGCTTCAACGCCTGGCGGCCCGCGACTGCGGAAGAATCCTTCCTCGTTTCCGAGAAAACGGCCACGGTGATCCGCGCCGCTCTGATCGTCGCGGAAGCCACCGATGGCGCCTTCGATCCGACCATTTTGCCGCTGGTCGAGGCATGGGGCTTCGGAGCCGGCGGCGCGATGGCGAACGAGCCCACCCTGGAAGAAATCGCGGTGGCCGCGGCGCGCTGCGGTTGGCGAAAGTTGCGCGTGACCGGCTCAGCGCTCTCGAAGAGCGAGCCGAGCGTTTCCGTGGACCTGTCGGCAATCGCGCCCGGCTACGCCGCCGACTTGATCTGTGAACGATTGCGCGCGCTCGATCTGCCCGACCATCTGGTGGAGGTCGGAGGTGAAATCCGCGTTGGCGGACGCGCGCTCGGCGGACGCGCATGGCGACTCGGAGTCGAGCGGCCCTCTGCCGAAGCCGAGGCCGACCAAGAACTGCAGACCACCATCGAAGTGCACGACGCGGCGCTGGGTACGAGCGGCGACTACCGCAAGTTCCGCGTGGGCGCGGACGGCCGTCGCCTCTCCCATGAGATTGATCCGCGGATCGGGCATCCGGTCACGCACGCGCTGGCCTCGGCCACCGTGCTCGCGCCGACCTGCATGGAGGCTGACGCCTGGGCCACGGCTTGCATGATCCTTGGTCCCACCGAGGCGCTGGCCACAATCGAATCCCTGCCGGGCGTCGAAGCCTATTTGATCGTGCGCGCCGCCGATGGCTTCCGCGTGCTGACGACCAGCGGCTTTCCGAAGCCGGTGGAATGATTCGTTACTAGAGTAGATACTGCGTTAGGCTGGTGCTGGCCCCTCGGCCTCCATGCCGCGCCGCGCTCCTCTCATCCTGTCAATCCTGCTCGCGCTCGTCGCGTTGCTCTTGTGGTTGATCATGGAGCGAGGGAGCTGTCTGAGCACCCCCACGAGGAGTTCACCCTCGACCGACAACCCCAGGGCGGTTGCGGCTCACAGTAATTCGCCAGAACTGGACGCGTCCCAGCAAGCAAAGTCCGAGTTGCTCCGTGTCGATGCTGTTTCTGCACAAGCAGTACCGAAGCCTGCTGCAGACCTTCTCACAGTCCGCGTCCTCGCCAACGCAACGGAAACCCCTGCGCCAAATGCCGAAGTCCTCCTTTTCACCGGAATGAATGAGGAGTCAATTTCAGTCGGCGAGCGCTCAGACTTCCTCGCTGCGAGCCTCGACGAACGCATCGAACATTGGGGAAGTCTATTCCGATGCAATGCGGATGGCGTTGTGCAGATCCCACTGCCGTCGGAGTCCGAGTTTTCCTTGGCAGCACGTTCCGAAGGCCGCTGGGATAGAAAGGATCTCCGTCGCGTGAATGTCAAACGCGAGCCAGAAGTCGTGCTCGAGTTGCGTCGCCCCCTTCATCTCCGCGTAATTGTGATGAACGCCGCAGATCATCCGATGCCTGGGATGACGGTGGCTTACTGCGCTCTAGAAGGATCTCAAGGTCACAATCTTCGTCTAGCGACTACGGGCGAGGATGGCATTGCCGAGTTCCGCCATCTACGGGAAGCGGTGGAGCAGGTGGGATGGCAGGTAACCGAGCACGTCGTCGGGCTGTGTCTCGCTTCCGATCCCTTGGTGCGAGCGGCCTTCGATCCGCTGGCGCCGCCGGACGAACCAATCTTGCTGCGGATGCCAAGCACGGGGAGCGTAGAAATCAAAGTTCTCGACTTCGCAGGCGCACCCATCCTCGACGGATTGGAGGTGGTGCTCCAGCGCGTCTCAACGTCCCAACGGCCCGCAGATCGGCCGCCGGAGCTCTCGATGTGGCCGGACGGAGGCCGCGGTATGCATCGGATTCCGGTTCAACAAGGCATCGCGCGTTTCGAGCACGTCGGTTTGGGTCTCCGCCTGGAATACGGCGCCGACTTCTCTGGCACCGGACTGGTGGAGCACAATGAGGCTGCGGGTCCGCTTGACCCCGGCCAAACCGTCCACTTCACACTGCGGCAAGCAGTGGCATACCCCGAGCTCACGGGGCGTTTGGTGGGCGCAAGCGGGGCTCCGCTGCCGTTGACCGAATTTGAAGCCGAGATCTATCCGGAGAACTATCCCCTGCGGATGCTGAAGCGCAACCTGCGCACCGATGAGCAGGGTCACTTCCGCACGGCGTTTCCCCCGCAGCGGGAGCGGCCGGGCCGCACGATTCTGCTCGGCCACCAGGAGCGCAATGGCCGCATTTCCTTGGCGCTTGCCGAATTCATTCTGCCTCTCGACCCGGGCGAAACCGATCTCGGCGACGTGATGCTCGGCGGTGCACTCCTGGTCTCCGGCATCGCCCTTGATCCTTTCGAGCAACCGCTCCAAGGTGCGCACGGACGCATTGAGGCGGTGAGCTTTGATTCCGAGGCGGCGGCTGGATTGAAGGGTCCTTTCCGAGTCTTGGATTGGAATTCTGGAGAAGATGGTCGTTTCGAGGTGAAGGGAGCGGCGCCGGCTGGTCGCTACAAACTGCGCTACTCCAGGGTGGACGGCGAACGAACCTGGTACAGCAAGGATCAGGTCTTCGCAGCCGGTGACAAGGACCTCAGCTTGCGGTTCGGTCCGCCAGGAAACCTCCATGGCCGCGTCCTTGTGGACGACGGAGTGCCGCTCAAAGACTTGCGCATCAAACTGGTTCAAGAAGGATTGGAGATCGTCGCCGGCGACCTTTGGCAAGACGGGTTCTTCTCGCTGCGCCCAACCCGCTCAGGGCTTGCCACTCTGCAGGTGCAGATGTTGGAGCATGGTTGGCTGGTTTGGAGTCAACCTGAGGTGCCCGTGAATCCGGCACAGGCAACCGACTTTGGCCTCATTGATCTGCGCGGACTCTTGACCGTGACTCCCATCGAACTCCATGCACCGGACGGCCGGTCAGTTCAGCAAGCGAGGTGTTGGATTGAGTCGGACGATGGAACCTGGACGCACATGGAGGCAGCCTTCCCACGGCGGATGATCGCTCCAGGCAGAGATCGCAGTTGCCTCATCGCAGCCGGAGGATTCGCGGAGGTTGAAGTGCATCTGGATGGAACGCAGCAGGTAGTACCCTTGAGTGAGCCATTCCGTGCCGAGATCTCGCTCTCCGGACTTCCCTCACTCTCAGCATCCGCCAGGTGGAGTCTCACCCTCAAACCAGCGTTGGCTGAAGGTCATGCGCCTCCGCAGAGCTACGTAGGCGACTGGTTGCCCGTGGACGCGTCGAGCTTGGAACTGAAGTTTCCAAGCGTGGGCGAATACCTGCCGGAGCTCTACTGGCGGGCTGACCGCACTTCAGCTCCTGTCCTCGTGCCGATGGCCTTTGGAAATCTTGCGCCGAGCCTGAGAATCATCGTTTCATCCGCCCCGCAGTTCTTTGCGCTCTCCCTTGATGTCGAGGCACTGGGTCAGTTTATGAAGTCGCATTAGCTTTGCTACCTGACTCGTGATGGATTGGGGGGATCTTTTTGGAAGCCGAGTTAGACTCGGAGCGTCTCCACGAGAGGCCTATGAGGCGATCGCTCTTGTTGCTGGCCGCGCTGCTGATCCTCGTGATCGGATGGCTGGCCTTGGACTGGGGAAAATCGGGGGCGCGCTCCACTCAACACGACGAGGCGACGCGCTCCCCATCCGCTGGCGAGGTGCAAGCCTTGCCCGATACTGGACTGACCAATGCTGAAGCATCGGGACTCGGCCGAGTGGAGGCGGTTCCAAACCAAGCTGCGGAGCCCGCAGGGCTCGCGGCAGAAGCAGAGTCCAAATCCACCTTCCGCGTGCGCGTCGTGCGCGCCAATGATGGCGCGCCCGTCCCCTTTGCGGAGGTGCTGCTACTGGTCCTGGACAAGGAAACTCGGACTCCTTTCCGCAAAATCATGAATGAATCTGCGGACCAAGAACGCGCCTTAGTGGAATTAGGAAAAATATTTCCGACGGGAGCCGACGGCATTGCCGTGTTGCCCGCTCCGCCCACCGACTTCTGGATCGCCGCGCGCAAAGGCGAGCTCTACGGGACCGTTTGGGGCGTGAGCTACACCTCGCTACCGGAGGAACTTGAGATTCGGCTCACTCCGACCGCTCACGTGCGCGTCCACGTCGAGGACGAAACCGGAGTGCCGCTCGTCGGCGCAACCGTGGGGTATCTGGCGGGTGACGGTCCGGAGGCAGACCTCCAGAGCACGGTTCTCACGGACGAAAGCGGGAATGCCGAACTCCGCCACCTCGAAACAATCTTCAACGACTATAGCCGCAATCAACGCAATCGCATCGTGGTGATGCTGCCCTTGGAGCCGCTCCCGGGAGTCGAGTTCCGGCCCGACGCGCCACCCCGGGACCTGGTGCGCATCGTGGTTCCGCGTGGAGGATCCGCAGTTGTGGAAGTCCTCGACCTGACGGGCGAGCGCGTTGGCGACGGAGTGCCCATCAGTCTGCAACGCGCGCTCACCGCCGAAGAGAAGACAAGGTGGAGGCATCGGTATGGGGCAGAGCCCGGAATCAGCATCCGCTACGGACTGGGCACACAAATGATCCGTTCCGCTGCGGGCCTCGCACGCTTCGCCTACGTGCCCCTCGGGACGCGGCTGGAGTGCTTCGGCTCTCCGGATCGCAGCGGCGTTCAAGTCTCGGTGGAGGCCGACGGACCGCTGCGCTCCAACGAGGAAGTTTGGATCCGTCTGCGGCAGAGTGAATCACACCCGCGCCTCTACGGACGCATGGTGACCGCTGCCGGCGCTCCGCTCGGGGAGCAGGTTCTCAACGTCTCCTACTGGCGAGGCTGGCCCCTCCAAGCCGGCACCCGGCAGAGCGATGAATATCTTGCACTCGATTCTGACGGCCGCTTCCAAAAAATTCTCGAGGAAGGAAAGGTCCCGGTAGGAACCGCAAGGATTCTTTCACTCTCCCGTCTCGCCGAGGCGAATTCGCGCGTGGAGGCAACCTGGATGTTCCTGCCGGAGGACGTGCCGGAGCAAGGCCTTGACGCGGGCGATGTCGTGCTAGGTGGCCCCATCGCGGTCGCGGGCCGTGTGGAGCGCGCCGATGGTTCACCGGTCGCAAAGGCTTTTATCAAGCTGTCTGCGCGCATCGCGCCGCCGCTCGCTGCGGACGGTGGCTACCCCATCCCCATCAGCCAGTTCGACTGGCGCACCGACGACGACGGCCGTTTCGCATGGGAAGGACCGCTGCCGGGCAATCAGCATCACCTTGTGATCAACCCGAGCGCGAAAGGCAAGTCGGTTTCCGTGCCCTTCATTCCCGGCGCCACGGACCTGCGCATCGTGATCCAGGAAGCCGGCAGCTTTCGTGGTCGACTGTTGCTCGACGAGGGTATTCCCGGCAACCTTCTCATTGTGGACGCAGACCGCACTTCTCACACGGTGCCGGGGGAGTTCCACAGCGACATGATGCGCGTGGACGCTCTCTCCGGCGAGTTCTCCTCGCGAGAGATCGCGCCCGGCACGTGGCGGGTGGTTGTTCGCTCCCGATCAACTGGAGAGTGTCTGACGA
>CAZCXL010000115.1:0-7767 GCA_964502625.1 uncultured Planctomycetales bacterium
ACCAGCCGTTGTGCTCCGCTGCCAACTTGGCCTGCGTGCCCTTGCCCACGCCGGGAGCTCCGAGGAGAACCGCGATCATGATGATTAGCGCGCGCGTGTCCAGCCGCCTCCGCTGCCCTTCATGAAGCCTTCGTAGTTGCGCATCAACAGTTGCGCGTTGAGTCGGTCCACCATGTCAAGGGCAACACCGACGACGATCAGAATCGAAGTGCCGCCAAGGAAGTAGGCGACCATCGGATCCACGTGCATTTGGCCGATCAGAATCGTCGGTAGCACGGCAATGACGGCGAGGAACACCGAGCCTGCGAGCGTGATCCTGTCGAGCACGAAGGCGAGGTAATCAGCGGTGGCCTTGCCCGGACGGATTCCGGGAATGAAGGAGCCGTGCTCCTTGAGATTGTTCGCGATCTCCTCCGGCTGGAACATCAAGCGCGTCCACATGAAGGAGAAGAAAATGATCAACGCGGTGTACAACAGGATGTAGAGGAATCCCGCGTGATTGAAGTATGTGCCCAGCCAGGCGAATCCCGGAATGGTGGCGAGCACGGTCGGCACGATGAAGAGCGCCGAGGCGAAGATGATCGGCATGACGCCGGCTTGGTTGACGCGCAGCGGCAGGTAGTGGCGCTGCCCCCCCATCACCTTGCGTCCGCGAGTGAGTTTGGCCTGCTGAATCGGAATGCGCCGCTGGCCCCGCGTCAGATAGACGACGACCAACACCACCACGATCCACATCACGCCGAGCGTGACCGCGAGCTGCTGCGCGTTGTCGCGCATCGCGAAAGCCTTGGTCAAAGTGCTGGGCAGGTTGGCGATGATGCCTGCCATGATGATCAAGGAAATGCCGTTGCCCAGGCCGTACTCGGTGATCTGCTCGCCGAGCCACATGATGAACATGGTGCCCGCCGTCAACGCGAGAATGATGGTCAGACCGTAGAGCACGCCGCCACCGTCGGGCGGAATCAGGTTGAAGGCCGGGTTGTAGATCACGCCCTTCAGCACGAAGAAGCCCTGCAGCAGACAGATCGGCACCGTGGCCAGACGTGTCATCTGGTTGATCTTCTTCTGGCCGGAAGCGCCTTCCTTCGAAATGGCCTCGAGCGCGGGCACGACCTTGGCGAGAAGGCTGAAGATGATCGAGGCCGAGATGTACGGCATCACCCCCAGCGAGAACAGCACCGCGTTACCCACGCCTGCGCCCGTGAAGGCGTTCATGATGCCGAACAGGGCCGATTGATCGGCCTTGTTGGCGGCATCGGCGATGGAACTGAGGTCAATGCCAGGCAGCGGCACCTGGAATCCCAGGCGATAGACGAACAGCAGCCCGAGCGTCACGGCGAATTTGCGCCGCAACTCGGGAATCCGCAGGATCGCGAGCGCCTGTTGCATGAGTTAGGCGATCACCTCGACGGTGCCGCCGGCCGCTTCAATTTTCTCTTTGGCGCTGGCCGAGAACTTGTGCGCACGCACGGTCAATTTCTTCGTGATGTCGCCCATGCCCAGCACCTTGAAGTGGTTCCCGGTGCGCTGGGTCAAACCCCGCTCAAGCACGGTGTCCATGTCCACGGTGGAGCCAGCGTCGAAGGCCTCGAGTGAGGCGACGTTGACCAGCGTGAAGTGAACCTTGAAGGGGTTGTTGAAGCCACGCTTCGGCATGCGCCGGTAGAGCGGCATCTGACCGCCTTCAAAACCGATGCGCGGGTTGTCGCCCGAGCGCGAGCGTTGGCCCTTGCTGCCGCGAGTGGCAGTCTTGCCCATGCCGGAGCCGATGCCGCGGCCGACGCGCTTGCGCGCTTCGTGTTTGTGACCCTTGGCGGTGACGTCGTGGATTTGCATTAGATCTGCACTCCGCGCAACTCTTCAATGCGCTCCTTGGTGCGGAGCGAAGAAAGAGCCACGATGGTGGCTTTCACGAGGTTGGTGGGATTGGTCGAGCCGTAGGACTTGGTCAAGATGTCCTTGACCCCGGCCAGTTCGAGAACCGCGCGCACCGTGCCGCCGGCAATGATGCCGGTGCCAGGGGCGGCGGGAAGGAGCCGCACCATCGAGGCGCAGAACACGCCTTCGGTTTCGTGCGGAATCGTGGTGCCAACGCGCGGCACACGGATCAGGTGTTTGCGGCCGTCGCGGAACGCCTTCTGCATGGCCGTCGGGATTTCCTTGGCCTTACCGAAGCCGTAGCCCACGATGCCGTCCTGATTACCGACCACGGTCAGGGCGGCAAAGGAGAAGCGGCGGCCGCCCTTAACGACCTTTGCGGACCGGTTGACCTTGATGCGTTCT
This sequence comes from uncultured Planctomycetales bacterium, assembly GCA_964502625.1. Taxonomy (GTDB): domain Bacteria; phylum Planctomycetota; class UBA1135; order UBA1135; family UBA1135; genus JAQBVK01. Next base: position 2,284 of record CAZCXL010000115.1, read on the forward strand.
TCTTTCAGTTCGCCGAGGCGTTCAGCCTCGCCGCGGTCAATGAACACGGGCAGTTTTGTCGCCATGGTTAGAACTTCAGACCGCCCTCGCGTGCGGCATCGGCCAGGGCCTTGACCCGTCCGTGGTAGAGGTACCAACTGCGGTCGAATTTGACCTCAGTGACGCCGGCAGCGACCGCGCGCTCCGCGATGAGTTTGCCGATGGTGGTGGCCCGTTCGGCTTTCTTCTTGCCGGCGAGCGCCGTGCGCAAGCCTTTTTCGGCGTCGCTCGCAGAGGCGAGCGTGTGGCCTGTGAGGTCGTCGATCAACTGCGCGCTAATCCGCTTCGAGCTGCGGAATACCGACAGGCGCGGACGGTCGGAGGATGCCCGAAGGCGACGACGGATGCCGAGCGTCTTGCGATGCCGGCGCTCCCACTTTTTCTTCTGCTGGAGATGGTCCATGACTAAGAGACGGACTTGCCTGCCTTGCGACGGACGGTTTCGCCTTTGTAGCGAATGCCCTTGCCCTTGTAGGGCTCAGGCGGCCGTAGGGAACGAATCTCGGCCGCGAATTGGCCGACCTTCTGCTTGTCAATCCCGGAGATCACGACCTCCGTGGGAGTGATGATCTGCACGCTCACGCCTTCCGGCGGATTGCAGATGCGCGGGTTGCTGAAGCCGACCGAGAGCTTGATGCCCTTGCCAGCCGCTTGCGCGTTGTAACCCGTGCCCTGAATCTCCAGCGTCTTGCTGAAGCCGGTGCTCACACCTTCGACCATCGTGGCGACGCGAGCCCGCGCCAAGCCGTGAAAGGAAGAGTTGGTGGCACCGAGTTGGTTGGTGAAGCTGAGTTCACCGCCAGCGAAGGCGGCATCCACGCCCACGGGCATCTCGAAGGCGAGCGACCCCTTGGGGCCGGAGACCGAAACGAGCCGCCCTTTCACCTCGCAGGTGACCTTGGCGGGCAGTTGAATGGATTGGCGGCCGATGCGGGACATGGCGCTAGAAGATGGTGCAGAGGACTTCGCCGCCCACGCCCAGCTCTGTGGCTTGGCGGCCGCTCATCACGCCCTTGGAGGTCGTGACGATCGTGCGTCCGAGTCCGCGGCGGACTTGGGTCAGGTTTTTGGAGTGGGTGTAGATGCGCGCGCCCGGCTTGCTGATGCGCGTGATCTCGTGAATGGCGCTTTCGCCATCGCGGTCGTATTTGAGCGTGAGACGCAGAGTGGAACGTCCTTCCACTTCGACGACTTCAACGTCTCTAAGGTAGCCCTCTTCCTTGAGCGTCAGCGCGAGCGAGCTCTTGAGTCGCGACGCCGGAACGTCTACGGATTTGCGGCGGACGAGGATCCCGTTGCGGATCCGGGTCAGCATGTCGGCGATGGGGTCGGTGTTGGCCATTGCGAACTCCGGTTACCAGGAGGACTTGCGGACGCCGGGCAGTTCACCCTGGTGCGCGAGTTTGCGCAGCATCAGGCGTGAAACCCCGAAGCGGCGGTAGAAGGAACGCGGCCGGCCCGTGAGCTGGCAGCGATTGTGTTGACGGACTTTGGCCGAATTACGCGGCAACTTGTGCAGCGCGCGGTAGGCCTCGGCCTTGGCGGCGAGATCGGCGGCGGGATCCTTGATCACGGCAACCAAGACTGCGCGCCGGTCGGCGTACTGCGTGGCAGTGAGGCGCCGATTCGCTTCGCGGATGAGAATGCTCTTCTTGGACATATCAGTTGTTCTGCGCGCGGCGGCGGAAGGGCATGCCGAAGGCTTCGAGCAGGGCGCGGCCCTCCTCGTCGTTGCGGGCGTTAGTCACGAACGTGATGTTCATGCCTTGCGGGAACTCCACCTGGTCCAACGGAACTTCCGGGAACAGACTTTGTTCGTTGAGGCCGAGACTGAAGTTGCCGCGGCCGTCGAGGGTGTCCTTGACGCCCTGGAAGTCGCGGATCCGCGGCAGCACCACGGAGATCAGACGATCCATGAATTCGTACATGCGCTTACCGCGCAGGGTGGTCATGCATCCGATCGCCTGGTTCTCACGGACGCGGAACGCGGAGATCGCTTGGCGCGTGGAACGCACTGCGGGCTTCTGGCCAGAGATGCGCGACAGGTCCTTGACCGCCGCGTCCATCCGGGCCTTGTTCTCGGCCGCTTTACCGACGCCCATGCTGATCACGATCTTCTTGAGCTTCGGAACCCGCATCGGGTTGTCGATCCCGAAACGCTCCCGCAGCGCGGGAGTGATGGTGGACAGGTAGGCTTCCTTGAGACGTGCCATGACTATTTGGACGCCTTCCGTACGTTGGAGGCGTGAATCGGGAACTCGCGCTCGACGCGCCCGCCTTGCGGAGTGGCCTGCGAACGGCGCAGATGCTTCGTGCGTACGTTGACGCCTTCCACAACCACGCGATTGTCCTTCGGCAGGACCTGGATCACGCGCCCGGTCTTGCCGCGGCTGTTGCCAGCGAGCACGACCACTTCATCGTTTTTCTTGATGTGCATCTCAGACGACCTCTTGAGCAAGCGAGACGATCTTCATGAAGTTGCGCTCGCGCAGCTCGCGCGCCACCGCGCCGAAGATGCGCGTTCCGCGCGGGTTGTTGTCGGCATCTACCAAGCACAGCGCATTGCCGTCGAAGCGGATGTAGGAGCCGTCTTTACGGCGCACCGGTTGGCGCGTGCGCACGATCACTCCCTTCACGACGTCGCCGGCTTTGACGTCGGCGCCGGGAACGGCTTTTTTGACCGAGGCGACGACGACGTCGCCGAGGCCTGCGAAGCGACGGCGGGTGCCACCGAGCACCTTGATGCACATGACCTCCTTGGCGCCGCTGTTATCAGCGACTTGGAGCTTAGTGAGCATCTGGATCATGGGATTCTCCGGGGCTAGCGCGGCGCGCGTTCGAGGACTTGGACAAGGCGCCAGCGCTTCAGCCGCGAGAGCGGCCGGGTGCTGGAGATCTCGACGACATCGCCGACGCGAGCCTCATTGGCTTCGTCGTGGGCGTAGAACTTCCGCTTGATGCGGATGGTCTTGTGGTACAGCGGGTGACGCTTGCTGCGTTCGACCTGCACCGTGATGGTTTTGTCCATCTTGTCGGACACGACGCGTCCACGCAGCGCCTTGCGGGTGCCGCGGGCGCTCTCTGCGGCCGGTTGGGATTGTTCGGTCATGGGACTCTCGCTCATCTCAGGCGCGCGGCTGTTGGCCGCGCACGCCGATCTGGCGCTCGCGGAGGATGGTGCGCATGCGGGCGAGGTCGCGCCGCGAGCGCCGAATCTTGGCGGGATCAGGATTGCCCTCGGTGAGGGTCCGGAACTTCAACGCGAAGAGTTCTTGCTCGAGCTTCTCGAGCTCGAACTGGATCTCTCCGTCTAGCTTGCCGCGTACTTCTTTGGCTTTCATGATCAAACCTCCACGCCGGCGCGGCGCTCGATCAGACGGCAACGCACGGGCATCTTGTGCGCAACGCGGTTGAACGCTTTGCGCGCGGTGACCGCATCCACGCCGCCGAGCTCGTAGATCACGGTGCCGGGACGAACCACGGCGACCCAACGATCGACTTCGCCTTTACCCGAGCCCATGCGCACTTCTTGCGGCTTCTTGGACACCGGCTTGTGCGGGAAGACGCGGATCCAGAGTTTTCCGTCTCCGGAGGCGCGGGAAGCGGCCACGCGGCCCGCTTCGAGGGTCTTCGCGGCGAGCCAGCACCATTCCAGTGCCTGCAGGCCGAACTCGCCGAACACCACGGTGTTGCCGCGCGAAGCGACTTCGGTGGTGGGACGGCGATGCGGGGCGCGGATTCCGCGCCGGTGCATGTTGGAAGCGGCCGGTCCTTTGCCGTCCTTCTTATGGCACTTGAAAGTACCTTTCAGCTTGCCGCGGTGCGACTGCCGGTACTTAGTTCGAGAGGGCATCATCATGGCGGCTGCCTCCTAGAAGCGGGTGGATTGCCCACAGAAGATCCAGACCTTCACGCCGAGAATTCCGTAGGAAGTCTTGGCTTCCGCAAAACCGTAATCCACGATCGCGGAGAGAGTCTGGAGCGGCACGCGGCCCTGGCGATGGACCATCGTGCGTGAGATTTCGCGGCCGTCGATGCGGCCCGAGACTTGGATTTTGACACCCTGTGCGCCGGCGTTCATGGCGCTCTCAAGGACGCGCTTCATTTGGTGGCGCGGAGAAACTCGGCGCTCGATCGCGCCCGCGAGGTTCTCCGACACGGTCTGCGCGTCGAGGTCCCAGTGCCGGACCTCTTGGATGTCGAGCTTGACCTCCATTTTGGTCAGTTTCTCGAGGTCGGTGACCAGCAAGTCGCGCGTGCTGTAGCCACGGCCGATCACCTCGCCCTTGCGGGTGGCGAGCAGCGTGATCGTCATGCGACCGCCGCGTTGCTGGATGTCGATCCGCGAAATGATCCCTTTACGGAATCGCTCGCGAATGACCGAACGGACTTTGAAGTCCATGAGCACGTTGACCGGATAGTCCTTGCCCCGGGCGAACCAGCGGGAACGCCAAGGTTCGCTGATGCCGATGCGATTTCCGATCGGATGGATCTTTTGTCCCATGTTTAGGCCTCCCTCCGCGGAGCGACCGTGATGCGGAAATGCGATGTGCGGCGACGAATTTCCATCATGCGGCCCATCGAGCCGGGACGGAATCGCGGACGGCCGTGAATCAGCGGGCCTTGGTCCACGCGCGCGTCTTTGACGAACAGTCGATTGACGTCGACCGACTCGTCTTGCGCGGCGTTGGCGACCGCCGAGCTCAGCACCTTCTTGAAGAAGGCTGCGCCGCGAGTTTGATCGCCGTTCAGCACCAGCATGGCGCGGTTGACGTCGAGCCCGCGGATCAAATCCGCGGCGCGCCGTGCCTTGTAGGCCGACATGTGCGCGTAGCGATGCGACGCGCGGTACTCGCTGGTGGCAACACTCATTCGGAGCCTCCCTTGTTCTTGTCGTGGCCGCGGAAGTTGCGCGTCGGCGCGAACTCACCGAGCCGGTGACCGACCATGTCTTCGGTGACGAAGACCTTCGCGAAGCGACGGCCGTCGTGAACGTTGAAGGTCATGCCGACGTAATCCGGCAGGATGGTGGACGCGCGCGCCCAGGTTTGGATCGGCTTCTTGTCGTTGGCGGCGAGCGCCTTTTGGATCTTGCGATCCAAACGCGGCTCGATCCACGGACCTTTCTTGACACTGCGACTCATGGGTTAGGCTCCCCCTTTACCGGACTTGCGGCGGCGCACGATGAAGACGTTGGTGACCTTGCGCGGATCGCGGGTCTTCACGCCACGCGCCGGCTTGCCCCACTTGGAAACCGGGTGCTTGCCCTTGGTGCGGCCTTCGCCGCCGCCGTGGGGGTGCGCCGCGGGATACATGGCCACGCCGCGCACTTTCGGGCGGCGACCCATGTGACGCGCGCGACCGGCTTTGCCGAGCACGACGTTCTGGTGGTCGGCGTTGCCGACCTTGCCGATGGTTTCGCGGCACAAGACGTGCACGCCGCGC
>CAZCXL010000116.1:0-7719 GCA_964502625.1 uncultured Planctomycetales bacterium
CTCGAGCTCGCCGGCCTCTGCCGCTATGTCTCGATCGTCCAGGTCGCGCGCGAGTAAAAGGCCGACGCCGTCCACGCTGTTGAGGTCGAAGAGCGCGAGATCCCGCGGGGATTCGATGTTGGCGAGAATCCGCACCACGGTGCCGTCGGCGGTGCGCGCCGGTTCGCTGGCCCGCGCCGCCAAGGCTTGGCGCAAACGTTGCCGTTCCGTGGAGCGCATGAGCGCCTGCTCCATCTCGCGCGCATCGCAGCCGAGCATGAAGCGGCCTTCGTCGCCGAAGACCACGCAGTTCTCCGCGGCGCGTGCGCGGGTGTGGACTTGTTCCAAGCCGCTGGCCACAGGTATGCCCATCGAACGCGCCACGACTGCGCCATGGCTGTAGCGTCCGCCTCGGACACAGGCGACACCGGAGATTCGGTGGCGTGGGAACCGGGTCAGTAGGAGCGGCGTGAGTTCTTCAGCTACGAGCACCAGCCCGCCGCTGCTCGCGAGCAGCACCGCCCGATCCGCCTCGCTCTCGCCGAGTTCGCGCAGCACCGCTGTCCATGGATCGCGCAGGTCGGCAGCCCAATTTTTCAGATCTCCGCCTTCCAGCGATTCAAAAACGCTCACCAGTCGGTCGAGCAGGGCTTGGATCGCCGATTCAGGCGCGAGTCGCTCGTCTCGAATCATGCGCCGCACGTCGCGCAGCGCTTCGGGATCGCTCAAGACGGCGCCTTGAGCGGCGTAGATCGCGGCATCTTGCTCACCGAGCTCCAGCGCGGTGGCGGCCTGCACTTCCTGGAGTTGAGCGAGCGCTCGCTGATGCGCCGACTCGAATCGCGCGAGCGCGGCGATTTCTTCGCCTTCGTGCAGCACACGGCGCGGCTGCTGCGCGCTCGCGGAGGAAGGAACCAGCACCACCGTGCCCACGCCCACGCCTGGCGCGACCGCGGTGCCGTTCAGCTCGAGGCGCACCCTTGCGGCGCTCCGCTTACGCCACTCCGGCGGTCTGAGGACGTTGCCAGGCAGCGATGCGCTGCTCGATTGCGGCCGCCAACTCGCTCACTGCGACGCGTTCCTGGGTCATGCCATCGCGCTCGCGGAGAGTCACCGTGTCGTTCTGCAGGCTCTCGCCGTCCACCGTAATGCAGAAGGGCGTGCCGATTTCATCCTGCCGCCGATAGCGACGTCCGATGGACTGATTCTCCTCGATCATGGTGCGGAAGCGACGGCGCAGTCCGCGCTCGATCTCTGCGGCCTTCTCCGGCATGCCTTCCTTCTTCACCAGCGGGAACACGGCCACGGTCACCGGCGCAATCTTCGGATGGAAGCGCAGCACCACGCGAACCTCTTCGCCGTCTTTTTCTTCATCATAAGCGTCCACCAGGAAGGTCATGGCGGTGCGGTCACAGCCCGCTGCGGGCTCGATCACGAAGGGCACGATGTGCTCGTTCTTCTCCTGGTCGTACCAAGCGAGCCGTTCGCCGCTGTGTTCGCTGTGCTGCTTGAGATCGTAGTCCGTGCGATTGGCTACGCCTTCCAACTCCGACCAGCCGAACGGGAACTCATATTCGACGTCGGCGCAGCCGTCGGCGTAGTGGGCGAGTTCGTCTGCAGCGTGCTCGCGCATCCGCAAGCGCTCCGCGCGAATGCCCAGGTCGAGGTACCAGCGGAATCGTTCCTCCTTCCAGTATGCGAACCACTGCGGTGCGTCTTCCGGACGGCAGAACCATTCCATCTCCATCTGCTCGAACTCGCGCGTGCGGAAAACAAAGTTTCCGGGCGTGATCTCGTTGCGGAACGACTTGCCCAATTGCGCGATGCCGAAGGGCAGCCGCGTGCGCGAAGCCGTGACGACATTGTTGAAGTTGATGAAGATGCCCTGCGCGGTCTCCGGCCGCAGGTAGGCAACGTTGGCCGTGTCCTCGACGGGCCCCACGTGGGTCTTGAACATCAGGTTGAAGCGCCGCACGTCCGTCCAATCTGCAGTGCCCGACTGCGGATCCTTGATCCCGGTCTCCAGGATCAGCGCATGCAGGGCGGCATTGTCCCCCATCGCGGTGCGCAGCCGCTGCAGCAGAGCCTCGGCTTCCGCGGTCTTGCCGGCGAGTTGCAGCGCGTGGGCGTGATTCTCGACCAGATGATCCGCGCGATAGCGTTGCTTGGAGGTCTTGTTGTCGATCAGCGGATCACTGAAGCCGCCGACGTGCCCCGAAGCCTCCCACACCCGCGGACTCTGAATGATCGCCGAATCGAGACCCACCACGTCGCGTCGCGAATAGACCATGGCTTCCCACCATGCCTCCTTCACCCGGCGCTTAAGTTCGACCCCGAGCGGGCCCCAGTCGTAGGTGCTGCCCTGTCCGCCATAGATCTCGGAGGCAGGGAAGACGAAACCGCGGCGTTTGCACAACGACACGATCTTGTCCATCAGGCTTGGGGCAGGCTTAGCCATCGACGCGGATTCTAACCGTGCTGCCCTCGAGCCATGTCCAGCCATGCTGAACCGTGCGCCGCTGTGCGCGTTGAAGTCCCATGCTTGGACTGGCAACCCTGGTCGCGGCGCTCCAAGAGCCGCAACCCTACACCGCACCGGAAATCCTGGTGACTGCGGCCGCCCGCGCTCAGGAGCCGCTCGAGGCGCCATGGTCCACGGACGTTCGCGATCAGACGGACCTCGCCGGCGACCCGCGCACTCTGAGCGACGGACTCTTCGGACTCCCGTCCGTGATGCTGCAGAAGACGGCGCATGGGCAGAGTTCGCCCTTCATTCGCGGCTTCACCGGCTTCCGCACGCTGCTGCTCGTGGACGGAGTGCGACTCAATCACGCCGCCATGCGCGAAGGTCCGAATCAATATTGGGCGACCGTGGACCTGCACAGCGTCGAGCGCCTCGAACTCGTTCGCGGCCCCTCCAGCGTGCTCTACGGATCGGATGCGATCGGCGGCACGGTGAACGCCGTGAGTCGCGCGGCTCCGCTCGGACGTCAGGGCGCCGGCATCGAGTTCGGAGGCCGGACCTTCGTGCGCCTGGCTTCCGCCGAGAATTCCGCGACCACGCGCGCGGAATTGAGCGTGTCTGGGAACGGAAATTGGGGACTGCTCGGCGGTGTCACGGTCTCCGATTTCGGGGACCTCGAGGCTGGCTCCGGTCTGCTTCCTGAAACGGGCTACGACGAGTCGGCAGCGGACCTGCGCTGGGATGGATTGCTCGCGCCTCATCTGCAACTCACGCTTGCCGCGCAGACCATGCGCCAGATGGACGTCCCGCGCACGCACACCACCGTCTTTTCGGTGCCTTTCGCCGGCACGGAAGTCGGCAGCGAATTGCGGCGCGATCTCGATCAGACGCGCGATCTGGTCTACGGGAGGATCCTCTGGGAGCAACTCGGCGGCCTCGCGGACGCGGGTTCCTTCACGCTTTCGTGGCAACGCCACGTGGAGTCCCAGGATCGGCTGCGCAGCGGGGACCGGCGGGACCTGCAGGGCTTCGAACTCCAGGATCTGGGTGCGCTCGCACGCTTCACCAGCGTCGCGACCGCAAGTGGTCGCTGGTCGTGGGGCATGGAGGGACATTTGCAGACGGCGGACTCTTACCGTCACGACTTCGTCGGCGACGTGTTCTCCGGATCGTCGGTGCAGGGACCGATCGGCGATGACAGCACTGCGAGCGATCTCGCCGCCTACCTCGAAGACGAGATCACGTTCGAGGACTTCACCCTGGTGCCGGGCCTGCGGCTCTCCTGGTACGGACTCGAGAGCGACCGGGTGGCCAATCCCGATCCCGGCGGACCTTCCGTGCTCGCGATTGAAGATTCCTGGGTCGCCGCCACGGGAAGCCTGCGCGCCTCCGCGCCCGTGGGCCGTTCTTCGGCAGTCTACGCGGGTGTATCACAAGGATTCCGCGCGCCCAACCTCTCGGACTTGACCGCGTTTGATTCCACGAGCGTGGTCGAGACGCCTTCCCCGGATCTCGATCCCGAGAACTTCGTGCAGTTCGAAGTGGGAACGAAAGGCGAGCGCGGCGACTTCGCCTGGCAGGCTGCCGCCTACCACACTCTGATCGACGACATGATCGTGCGCTCTCCGACGGGCGCGCTCATCGGCGGCGTGCCGGAGGTGCGCAAATCGAACGTGGGCGACGGCTGGATCCAAGGCATTGAACTCGCCGGCACCTATGCACTCGATACGCAGTGGTCGGTCTTTCTAGGCGGCGGATGGATGGATGGTGAAGTGGACGACGTGGTGTTGCCCGCGGGCGACGTGGTCCGCGAACCCGCCAGCCGGCTCGCGCCACTGCAGGCCAACGGCGGAGTCCGCTGGCAAAGCCGGGAGGGCCAGCGCTGGATCGAAGGATGGTTCTGGGCTTCCAACGATCAAGACCTGCTCTCCCTCAAGGACACGACCGACACCCAGCGGATTCCCCCGGGAGGCACGCCGGGATTCACGATTTTCGGCGTCACGGCGGGCCTGGACCTCACCGAGAACTCCCGAGTGCTCATCGCCGTCGAGAACATCGGCGACGTGGATTACCGCGTGCACGGATCTGGGATCAACCAGCCGGGAAGAAACTTGGTGCTCGCGCTCGAAGTTCAGTTTTGATGAGGAGACTTTCGGCCACGCCCAAGCTGCGCGTCCTGCTGCTCGGCTCCCTCACGATTCACCTCGTCGTGATCGTGATGGTGAACAATTCCCAGGGACGCGGAGGCCAGCAAAACCTAGCGCAGGCGAGAGGCATGGTCCAGATGCTCGCGCCTTTGGATCCGCCTGCTCGCTCGGAGTCGGCAAACTCCCCCGCAGAACTGCCGGCACCAGAGATCTCGACACCTGAGACGAGAATCGTTCCCGAGGAAGCGCCGGTGTCTCTGATCGCACCGGAGCCGCTGGACGCGCGGCCCCCCGCATTCCCTCTGTATCGACCACGCGGCGTGGAAGAAGCAATCCTGCTTCCGGTACAGCCCGAGCCCAAGCCTGTCTCAGTCACTCAAGCGCCCATGCTCGATCCGGAACGCTGCGCGGCACCGGAATATCCCAGGTCGGCGCGGCGTCTCGGGCAAGAGGGGGTGGTTTGGCTGCGGATCCGCGTGGATGGGGAAGGAATTCCTTGCGAGGTCGTGATTCACAGCGGAAGCGGTCATGCGGCGCTGGACGCCGCCGCGCTGGCAGCGGCCAAGAATTGGCGATTGCGGCCCGCACTCCGGGATGGGCGGCCTTGTGAAGGCCTGCTCCTGGTGCCCGTGCGGTTTCAACTCGAACGCTGATCAACCGCGCGCAGCCACACTACACACGGCACCGTCTTCGAGTCGGAACGCGGTGAGAGATCCGCCGTAGACGCATCCCGTATCGGTGCCGAAAGCCACTAGTGCGCCGGCCGCATCGTAATGCGGCCCGCTCGCGGAGCGACGGTGGCCGAAGACCACCAATTCCGGACCTCTCCAGGCGTGCACCCAAGAGGGTGCGTCCTCCGTCGCGCCGAGCCGATGCCATCCCACGAGCTGCGCGCTCCGCGTGTCTTCGGGCCGCAACCCTGGAATCACGGAACCATGCACCACGAGCCACGCACGCTCACCCACGGCGCCGTTGCCGCGTAGAAAAGCAGGCGCGCTCCGCAACCAAGCCACGATCTCCGACGCGCGAGGAGTGAATGCGGGCGCCATCTCGGCCCGACGATCACCACGCAACAGCTCCGGATCCGAGATTGCGCCGGGACCAGCCATTTCGAGCCGGAGCAACATTGCGTGCTCGTGGTTGCCGAGCACCATGCGGAAGCGCGGCAGGGCGCGCAAGCACTCGTACACGGCGACGGGCTCGGGTCCACGATGGAACAGGTCTCCCACCGAAATTAACTCGTCCTCCGCGCCCAATTTCAGCCGCGAAATCAGCGCTTCGAGTTCAGCAACGCAGCCATGCACGTCGCCGACCACCCAAGTGGAGGTCATGCTCTGTTCAGGCGCGCGCAGCCTCGGCGCGCCATGCGGTTTCGAGTTCTTCCATCAACTCCGCGAGCATCTCGCCCCGCGGATCGAAGCGCAGGCCTGCAGCCGCAAACAATTCGGGCAGCGGCCGTGAGCCGCCGAGAGCCAGACCTTCCCGATAGCGGCGCACCGCATCTGCTGGATCGCGGCGATAGCGCGTCCAGAGTTGGAGCGCCCCCATCTGCGCGATCGCGTATTCGATGTAATAGAACGGGACTTCGAACAAGTGGAGTTGACGATGCCACTCCCGCGCGCGCTCTTGCTCCAAGCCGCTCCAATTCACGCCGGAGGAGAAGCGCTTGCGCAGCGCCACCCAAGCTTCGGTGCGCGCTGCACGGCCTTCGCAGGGCTGCACGTAGATCTGCTGCTGAAATCCGTCCACCGTCGCCACCCAGGACAGAGTGGAAGGAATGCCCTCTAGCGAGCGCAAACGAGCGGCCCGCGCCTGCTCAGGCGGATAATCCTCGCGCAGATGTTCCATGCACATCGCCTCCATGCCCATGGACGCGACTTCCGCGAATTCGAGTGGCGAGGAACGATACGCCGCCGGCGTCCGCTCGCGCGCAGCCAAGGCGTGCAGCGCGTGCCCGGTTTCGTGCAGCAAGGTTTCGACGTCGGAGTGTGTGGTGCTGGAGTTCGCGAAGATGAACGGAAGCCGCACGCCTTCAAAGACGTCCATGAAGCCGCCTTGGCGCTTATGCGGCCGCGAAGCCAAATCCAGCAATCCAGCCTCGTGCATCCAGTGCAGTTCGGCCGCAAAATCCGGATGAACGCGCCCGAGCAAACGCTCCGCCACGGTCACTTGACCGGCCGGATCCCGGAAGGGTTGGAAGGCCGGAGCGTGCAGCGGATCCACCGCGAGATCCCACGGCCGCAGAGATTCCAAGCCGAGTCGCTGCTGGCGCCAATCATTCATGCGCCGCAGCACGGGCAGCACGTGCTGCTCCACGTTGCGTCCATAGGCCAGGCAGTCCTCCGCGCTGTAATCGAAACGGCCCTTGGCCTCGTGCACGTAATCGCGGAAATTGGGGAAGTCGGCATTCTTGGCCATGCGCGCGCGCAGTGCATGCATGCGATCGAAAAGATCCTCGAGCAGGTCGGCGTCCTGCGCGCGTCGGCTCGCGCCGAGCCGCCAAGCCTCCTCACGCAGCTCGCGATCAGCCTCCTCGGAAAACGGAGCCAGTTCTGGCAAGGTCCAAGTGCGCTCCCGCCATTCCACGGTCATGCCACCGGTGATCCGGCCGTATTCGACGCACAGTTCTTCTTCGCGTGCCTCGAGCTCGACGTTCTCCGCGCGGAATAAGCGCACTGCGAGTTCCACCTCACGGTCGTGCACCTCCCATTGCGTGCGCTCCAACTCGGCGCGCTGCGGGACAGCGAGATAGCGGCGGTCCAGCCGATCGTCCACCGGTTGGATCAGCGGCACGATTTCGGTTTGGAACTCCAGGTGGGAGGCTTCCGCAGCCGCGTCGTCGGTGTGGCAGGCAGAGGCAATGTTACGGCGTGTCGCTTCTTCGGAGATCCAGGAATCCAGTTCGTCGCGGTCGCGCAGCCATCGCTCCAGATCGGAGCGGCTGAGGATCGGCCGCTGCTCCAACTCCTCCAAGCGCGGCCGAATCGCTTTGCTGCAGCGTTCGGGCGGGGCACGGTCGCGGTCGTGCTGGAGCCTGATGTGGCGTCGGTCTTCAGTACCTCGGAGGCGGTCAACGCCTTGCTCCGTTCGGTGATTGCGGCTCTTCCCGAGAAGACGAGGTCGGGCCGG
>CAZCXL010000117.1:0-7706 GCA_964502625.1 uncultured Planctomycetales bacterium
CTGCCGGGATTCCGTGGCGGCACTCGGATGCGCGCCACCGCCTACGGAATGGCCGAACTCCATCCCCGCGACCAGTGGGTGCGCGCGCGCGGACGTTTTCGTCTCGACGCTGAAAACCTTTCCTTGGAAGCGGCTGACTTCCGCTACGACGCCCTGACGGGCCGCATGGAGTTCGCACCCTGGCGCGAGCGCGTGGACTGGAGCTTCCGCGATTCCAGCGGTGCGGTGTTGCACGGCACGAGCGATGCCGGCGGAGAGATCATTCCACTTGAGGAGGGAGTCCTGCTCTTGCGTTTCGCAGAAGGCGCGCAAGGCGTCCGCGCGGAACTCCCTTCCGGCAAGAACCTTGCTCCGGGTTGGCTGTTCGCGCGCAGTCTCGATCTCCGGCTCGCGCAACGCGGCGAGGGCACATGGACGCCGCGCTTCGCGCTCGCGCGCGGACCACTGCTGATCTCGGACCCGCGGCTGGTCTTCGAAGGCGGTGACGCAGAACTCACTTGGACGTCGATCGGCGAATTGACTCTCGCCTCGATCACCGGGCCGGTGGCCGCGCGTCCTTGGGATGCGAGTTTCCAGACGGCAACCGCGCGCGATCGTGCGAACTTCGATCCGCTGGCAGGAACGCTCACACTCGATGGCCGCGCTTGGGTGTCCGACGCGCGGGGCTTTTTCGCCGCGGATTCGCTGGCTTGGGACGGCGAAAACCTGCACGGCAGCGGCGATTTGCTCGCGCACACCGCGCAGGGCACCGCCTTCGCGGATCAAGCCATGATGTCCGAGCGCTCCGGCATTGCGGCGGAGGGCGCGGTGCGCCTGCTCCCCGTGAACGGAATGTTGAATGAATTGAGCGGCCCAAAGCTCACGCTGACTCCCACGAGCGAGGCGCGCATGGAGAAGGGCTTCCTCGCCACGGGCGAACGCGAGAGCGCGCTCTGGACCATGAGCGGCGAGCGCCTGGTTTCCCGCCCCGACGAAACAGGCCGCCCACGTGTCGAGGCCGACGGCAGCCTGCATTGGTCCGAGCCGGGCCTCGACATTCGCGCGGATCGCTTCCGCCAACTCGACGAGGAACACTTTCGTCTTGAAGGCGCGCCGGCCAGCGCCTGGATGGAACTCAAGGCTGGCGGCCGCGCGGAAGCCACCTTTCGCCGCGCGGAACTCTTCGAGAATCGGCTCCGGATCGAGGGTGACCCGGTCTTGCTCCTGCCCGCTGCCGCCCTCGGTTTGAGCGGCGAGCCCGTTCGCCTGCAAGCGCGCAGCGTGGAGCGGGACATGACCACCGGCGCCTGGCTCTTGGAAGGCTCGGTCCGCGCGGAGGGCAGCCTGCGAACGCAGGCCGATCGGGCTCGGTGGACTCCCACTGAAGGACTGTGGATTGAGCGCAGCGCCGCCGCCCCGATCGTCGAGGGTGAACTCGCTGACGGCCGGTCCTTCCGCGGCCAAGGCAAGAAATTCGGCATTGATGCCGAAAATTACCTGGTGTTGGAGGGTGCCGCCCAGGGTCGCCTCACCGACGCCGATGGCCAAACCCACGAGTTCTGGGCCGACCGTATGCGGGCCGGCGCGACCGGTGGAGAGGCGACGGGGCAGGTCCGAGCCGAGTCTCCGCTCGGCAAGGGACGGGGCGACCTGGTGGTCTGGACCAGCGTTGAAGGTCACGTCGTGCACATCGAAGTGACCGGCGACGCCTTCTTGGAGCGGGCGGACATCAGCGCGCGCGGCAAGCGCATCGTGGTGGATGAGGTGACGGGCTGGATTGAGTCGGAGGGCATTCCGGGCCAGCCGGCATGGCTGCGCTGGAGCGATGGCCGCGAAATCCAAGGGGAATGGCTTCGCTACAACTCCCTCTCTCAATTGTTCGAGTCGCGTTCCTTCCGACTCGACACGCCGCCCTCCCCCGCCGAGCCTTCGCCGCGCTGACTCTCGTGCTGTTCGTCTTTGCTTTGGCGGCTCTTGCCCAGCAGTCCTCAGTCTTCGAGGCCGCGGAGATTCGTTCCCGCGAGGAAGCGGGCCTCGTGATCTACGAATTGGACGCGCCCCGGCTGCGCAGTCCGGATCTGGATCTTTCCGCCGCGCGCGCCGAGTTGCGGCTGGATGCCGAACGCTATCGACTCGCCGTGGCCGGCAATTTACCGGTCGCTGCGCAGTCGCAAACCCCCAGCGCGGCACGCGAAGTGTTGCCCACGCTCTGGAGCCGCCGCATCTTGGCGGGGCTGGGCTTGCCTGAAGACGAGACCTTGATTCAGTCCGTGTTGCTGGAAGGCGACGTGCTGATTGATACGCGCGAGCTGAACATTCGCTGCGCGCGGCTGCTCGATGAGCCCGCGGCAGGACGCCTGCGACTGGAGACCGCGCGCATCCAATTCGCGCCCGGCACCGTGGGCCCCAATGGTTGGCCGGCAGTGCTCAGCGCGGAGCTGCTCGAGGAAGATCCTGACGGCTCACTTTTCGCACGCGAAGCCATGCTCACCACGTGCACCGAGGCCGAGCCGCACTACGGACTCAGTCTCGGATCGATTCGGGTCAGCCGCCGCGCCGATGGCGCGCTGTTCTGGCAGCCGGAGCGCGGCTGGCTGGAAATCCTGGGCTCGAGAATCATTCCCATGCCCACGCCGGATTTCATTCCGGGCGAATCCTTCTTCGGCTTGAACGGCGCGCGCTTGGAACACAGCCGTCGGCTGGGCACCGCCATGGAACTGCGCTTCAGCGGCGATGCAGATTGGGGGGGAACCGTGGTGAACTGGGACGTATATCCAGCCTTTAGTTCACGGAGAGGGCTGCCGCTGAGCACGGTCTTCGACTTGAAGGCGAAGGACTATCGTGGACATTGGGAACTATTCGCGCTCGAAGACGAGGCTGGAGACGTGAATGCGCTGCGCAACGTGGTGGGCGCGGATTCCGACAACCGCTGGCGGGTGCGCATGGACAACGTGTGGCAGCTCTCCGAAGAGTGGCGGGCCTATGCCAACATCGACGTCACCAGCGACCCCTTGGTGGACCCGGAGTTCTTTCGCTCGGAGTGGATCGAGGGCGAGGACATCGGCTCGGAGTTCGCGCTCACCCGCACCGATGATGACTCTTGGGCGCACTTGCGCCTGACTCCGCGTTTGGACGATCAGGGCGCCACGCCGCTTGGCGGATTTCCGCGCGCGCCGGGGCCTGCGCGGCAAACCGTGGAAGACCTACCGAGCCTGCGCTGGACCTCCTTTGCGCGCACCGCCCCCGCGCTGCCGATCACCGTCGAATACGGCGGATCGCTCGATCGGCTGCGCATGCGCGACCGGGATTTGCTGTCCGCCACAACCATTGATTACTTGGAACTGCCGTCCGTGGTGCGCACACGCGCGACTGCGTGGGCGGAAGTGGCCATGCCCACCGACGCCGCCGGATTTTTCCTGCGCCCCGGCGCTCGCCTGCGCGGCAGCGTGTGGGAGGATGATTCCGCAACAGCCGAACAAGATCAGCAGATGACCATCGAAGGCTATCTGGAAACCGGAGTGGCTCTCGAGAAGCGCTGGGAAGATGGCTGGTCGCATCGAGTGGTGCCGCAGATTCGTCTGCGTGCGCGCGAAGAAGCCGTGGAAGCCAACGTCGTGCCGCCGGTCTTCGACGGCCGGGATTATTTGTACGAAGGGCAAGTGGTGGAGTTTTCCTTGCGGCAGTTCTTCCTCGCGCCGCGCGTGAGCGAGCCGTGGCTGGACCTGGACGTGCTTGCGCCCTTCTATCCCAACGCAAGCGAAACCATCACGCCGCTCCAAGGACCGACGGCGTGGGTTGCTCCCGCGGACGACGGCTTCGGCCCGTTGGAAATCCGCGCGCTCTGGAATCCTGAAGCGGGCGGCAAAGCATTCGAGGGCGTGCGCGGAGAGGCACGCTTGCGCCACGATTTCGAATCTCGGCGCACAGAGAGCGTCTTCACACGGCTCACCTTGCGGCCGAACGAGCGTCTCCTTTACGGATTCAATTACTACGAGACGGAAGGCACCCCGAGTGATTTTGCGATCGGCACTTTCTTCGCCGGTTGGCGCTTCACCGAAGCCTGGGCGCTGGGCTTGAGCCAGTCTGAGAACTTCTCCGGAGCAGCCGGGGTGCACACGGGCTACGCGGTACAGCACTACGGCCACGACTTTCTGTTTGAGCTTGGCTACACGCGCAACCAAGCCAGTGGCGATGTCGGTGTTTATTTCAATCTGACGCCGCGCTTCTTCTTGGATCCGTACGGCAGCGAGAAACTCGCTCGACTCCGGTTCCAGTAGACTGAGCGCATGCCGGACGTGGCGCCGCTCGCATTCATCGGCTCAACCGAGCTGGTGTTGATCGTCGTCGTGGGCTTGCTGTTGTTCGGCGGAGAGTTGCCCAAAGTTCTGGGCGACGTGGCGCGCATCTGGATCCGGCTGAAGCGCTCAGTGAACGAATTCAGGCGCGAGTCCGGCATTGACGAGGCCATGCGCGACATTCAACGCGAGACGACCATTCGGCTCGAAGAGCCGCGGTGGCGCCGCGACATGGACCACAGCGTGGGGCCGGCGAGCGGCACGGAACCGACCGATGCGGCAGTCAGCCCGGATGACCCGGTGGCTCCCGTCACCGAGCCGGAGCCCGATCCGCCGCCGCCCGCCAAGTCCTAGGCGCAAAGATCCGCTAGCGAGCAGGGCGACGTGCGGGTGTCGAGTTGGGGAAGAATGATTTTCTCCATGGCCAGCCGGCAGGCGCCCGTCGAGCCGGGCACGGCGAACACGATGCGGCCGCGCACGACGCCCGCAGTGGCACGCGACTGAATGGCCGCGGTTCCAATCTCCGCGAAGGACAGCATGCGGAAGAGTTCTCCGAAGCCCGCAAGCGGTTTGTCGAACAACGGCTCGAGCGCTTCGGGGGTCACGTCGCGCGCCGTGACGCCGGTGCCGCCCGTGACGATGACGGCGCGTACCGAGTCTTCTGCGCACCAGCCACTGACGATCTCGCGCAATAGCTCCTGCTCGTCGCGCACCACGCGTCGCTCCAGCACGCGATGCCCTGCGCCACTGAGCAACTCCGCAATGAGCGCACCGGAATGGTCGTCCTCCAGCCGGCGCGTGTCGGACACCGTGAGGATTTTCACGCCTTGCGGAACGAAGGCGCGTGGCGCGCCATGGTGCGCGTGGGGAAGGGGCTGGTTAGCGGCCATCGTGAATGAAACTCTGCACGTTCTTGAAGTGAGTTTTGGCGACGCGATCCAGGGTGTCTTTACCGTGGATCTCGGCCCAGCGGCGCAGCGCCGGCCCCACTGGGGAGCCGCTGCCCAGCGGCAGGTCCACCGCCCATTCTCGCTCCAGATCGGCCACGCCGTCGATGAAGGCCGCGCGCGCAAGCACCGACGCGGCGGCGGTGGCGAGGTGACGCTCGGCGCGCGGCACTTCGACCACGCGCAAGCCCGGAGCCAGCCGCGCCAGCGCCGCGGAGACCGGCGAGTCGGAGGCGAATCGGTCCACCACGGCCACAGCACATCCTGTGCGCGTGCGCAGCGCTGCCAAGCACTCGGCGTGTACTTGGGCGAGCAAACGATTCACGTTGCGGCCGGCGGCTTGCCACGCGGCGTTGTATTCAGGCGGCGTCAGGATGCGGATTTCGTGCGGTAGATGCGCTTCAAAGCGCCCCGCGAGCGCGCGCACGCGCGCGTCACTCAAGGCCTTCGAGTCCGTGACTCCCGCGGCTTGAGCGGCCAGCGCGCCCTCTGCGTCGAGCGCCACCGCCGCAACGACTAGCGGCCCGAAGGTGTCGCCTTTGCCTGCTTCGTCGGATCCCATCGCGCCGGCTGCAGGCGGCAGTTCTGAATCTCCTTCGGCGGGAGCGGCACCGCGTGTCGCCATTCCGTGTAAGAAGCGCTGGCGAAATGCTTCCGCATCCTTTCCTTGCACCACGAGCCGTCCGCTGGCATAGAGACTCGCGACGACCCCATCGCCGCGCGCTTGAAACTGCGCGTGGCGCAGCGAGGTGAATCGAAATCCGGCGGCGTTCAGCGCCTGCTCCAACAAGCGTCCGGCGCGCGGATCGAGTTCAAAGACCAGAGTGGCGCTCATGACTTGCGGACCTCGGGAACGGTTTTGCCCGTCCATACGGTCATGGCCTCACGCGCTCGCGCCTCTGCTGCGTCCATGGCGAGAGCGAGCGACTCACGGCAAGCCTCGAACTCCGCTCCTTGCTGACCTGCGGCACGAGCGGGCGATTCCAGTCCTTGATACACGACCACCACGCGCGCGAACGGCTTGGGCAACACCATGCGGTCCCAGGATCCTGCCTGCCAGAAGCGCGAGCATGCAAATCCGCTGGCCACGATGCCGCGATCAGTATTCGCGGCGAGCACGATCACGCCGGGAGCAATCGAGCGCGCCGGACCGCGCGGGCCATCGGGCGTGAACGCGAAACCGTCGCTCGAAGATTCGGCTTCGCGCCGCATTTCACGCATGGCCGCTCCCCCGCCGCCGCCGCTGAAAGTGGAGCCGCGAACCGTCTTGTATCCCAAGTCTTCGGCGAGGCGCGCAATCGTTTCACCATCGCGATGCAGACTGATGAGCACGCGCACGGGAAAGCCGAAATGGGTACCCACGGCGCTCAGGATGTTTTGATGCCAGAAGGCATACACAGGCAGGTTGCCGCGAGCATCGCGCGCGTCACGCGCCGCCTCATTCTCGTAGCGTACGCGCCAAGTCTTTGCGAGCAGCCGCACCAGCGCCGGCCCGAGTGCGCGCGCCGTTGCAGTGCCCGCACGACGCTTGAAGCGGCGCCAGGCGCTCTTGGGACGCCGCGCTGGAGAAGCGCCGGTAGTGGGGTCGGTAGGGCTCACCGCGGATCGATCCAACGATCATCCACGTCGCCGTCCTCGTGCGCGAGTTCTTGGTCTTCTTCGTCCCACTTCGCTTCGAGCGCCGCCAGACGACGACGGCGGGCGCGGCGGACCAGAGGCGCAGTGGCGAGCGCGAAGAGCGCGATGCCAAGGAAGAGCTGCGGATAAATCTCTGCGAGCAGCGCGCTCCAAGAACCGAGTTCATGGCGCAAATCTTCCTCGTGACTGACCAGGCTGCGGCCGGTCAGATCAATCAGGGCCTCATCCAGGCTGCGCCCTGCGCGCACCCGCGCCAGGAGATCGGCGAGCACGGAGTCGCCATGCACCCGCACCAGTCGCTTCACGAAGGCGTAACCGAGTGCATAACCCTCCGAGGCGCCGAGCGGCTCCTGGCCAAAGCCTCTCTGGTAGTCGCTCAGGTAGGGCAACTCGCCACGAAAAGCGCGCCAAGTGAGCGGAGAGGCGAACTGAGAGAGTGGATCCGTGCGCGCCCAGATCTCGGCAAGGCCTTCGTGAAACCACGCGGGAAGCTGGTCCCAGGCCCGGTCACCCAGGCCGATCATGGCCCAGTGCACGAGTTCGTGACGGAAGGTCTCGAGAAGTTGGCTTTGTCCCGGCGCCTTGTCCGTCTGGATCACGATCCGGCGCTGGCCTGGAATGGTGACCGCGGCAAACCACACCGGCGCGGAGCCGCCGAGCGCCTGCTCGAAGGAGGCGCGATCGTCCACCCATGTCAATGCGCCCTTCGGTGAGGGAGGCAAGTGCAGCCAGGCTTCGATCTTGCCCAACTCTTCACCGGTGGTCGCGGTGATTTGGCGCACCCGATCGAGCGCGGAATCCGAAGCCTGCCAAGAGAGCGGTCCGGCAACACCGCGCTCGACTTCCT
>CAZCXL010000118.1:0-7614 GCA_964502625.1 uncultured Planctomycetales bacterium
CAAGTGGGTGATTTGGTGCGCGCGCTCACTTATCCGCCGTTGCGGGAGGGGGAACTCAAGCTCCAGCGCAATCAGCGTTACTTTGAGCACTTGCGTTGGGAGGGCCGCGACGCGCAGATCGTGAAGAGCGCCGATCGGCTCGACAACCTGTTGACCATGGAGCGCGCGTTCACGCCCGAGCGCGCCGTCGAGTACCTGCGCGAGACGCGCGAAGGTCTGCTTCCGCTGACCCTGGCCTGCAACACCGCGCTCTATCACGCGTTGTGCGAGGCCGTCGAAACTGAAGAGCGAGCACGCGGCGTCGTGCCCTGAGCGCGCCCGCAACGCTATTCTTTCCTGTTCCTCCGGACCTAGAGACCGCACCGAGCCGTGAAAGAGTTGACCGACCACGCTGACGAACTCGCGCGCCGCCTGGATCAGATCCGGGGGCGGCTTTGACTATCCGACCAAGAGCAAGCGTCGCAAGGAATTGGACGAAGCCATGGCGCAGGACGGATTCTGGGACAAGCCCGACCAAGCGCGCACGGTGATCGGTGAACTCAAGATTCTGCGTGCGGCCCTGGACCCGGTAGATAAAGCGGCGCACGCCTTGGACGACGTGCACACTCTGGCGGAACTCGGCGCGGACGGCGAGGCCGACGCGGTGCTGCCGGACATGCAGGTGTCGCTGGCCGAGGCCGAGCGCCTGCTCAAAGAGCTCGACTTCAAGCTCATGCTCGGCGGCGAAAACGATCACCGCAGCGCATTTCTCACCGTGCAAACCGGCACCGGTGGCCTGGATGCCGCCGACTTCACCGAGATGCTGATTCGCATGTATCTGCGGTGGGGCGAGCGGCACGGATTCGACGTGCAGACGCTGGAACTCAACTACAGCGATGAAGGCGGCTTGCGCTCGGGCACTCTCGAGATGCGTGGCCCCTTCGCCTACGGCTATCTCAAGGCGGAGCGCGGCGTGCATCGGCTGGTGCGCATTTCTCCTTATGACGCGCAAAGCCGGCGCCAAACTTCCTTCGCCGCCGTGGAAGTGACGCCCGAATTCGACGAAGACACGCCGATCACGATCAAGTCCGACGACCTCGAGGTGGGCACTTTCCGTGCCGGTGGGGCCGGCGGGCAGCACGTCAACAAGACGGAATCGGCGATCCGCATCACGCACATTCCGTCGGGAATCGTCGTGCAATGCCAGAACGAACGCAGCCAGCACCAAAACCGCGCCACGGCCATGAAGGTGCTGGTCGCCAAGCTCTATGAGCGGCGCGAGCGCGAGCGCGACGAGGAATTGAAGAAGCTGTACGGCACCAAAGGCGAGATTTCTTGGGGCCACCAAATTCGCTCCTACGTGCTGAATCCCTACCAAATGGTGAAAGATCACCGCACCAACCGAGAAAACGGCAACACCCAAGCGGTGTTGGACGGAGAGATTGATGACTTCATCGAAGAATACCTGCGTTCTCGCAGTTCAAAGTAACTCCATGAATCGCGTCCCGGTCAAGCGCGCTCTGCTCTCCGTCTTCGACAAGGGCGGGATCGTGGAGTTGGCGCGCGCACTGGAAGCCGGTGGCGCGGAAATTCTTTCCACGGGGGGCACGCTGAAGGCGCTGCGCACGGCGGGGATCGCGGCGCGCGAAGTCGCCGAGTACACCGGCTTTCCGGAGATGATGGACGGGCGGCTGAAGACTCTGCATCCGAAGATCCACGGCGGCTTGCTCGGCCGGCGCGATGTGCAGGCGCATCGCGCAGCGATGGAAGAGCACGGGATTGGCGCCATTGATCTGGTGGTCGTGAATCTTTACCCCTTCCAAGAGACTGTGGCCTCCGGCGCGGAGCGCGAACAGATTG
Source organism: uncultured Planctomycetales bacterium (assembly GCA_964502625.1). Lineage (GTDB taxonomy): Bacteria > Planctomycetota > UBA1135 > UBA1135 > UBA1135 > JAQBVK01. The sequence goes on from CAZCXL010000118.1 coordinate 1,840, forward strand.
TGGAGATGGTGGACATCGGCGGGCCGGGCATGCTGCGCTCCGCCGCCAAGAATCACGCGCACGTCGCTGTGCTGTGCGACCCTGCGGATTACGCGCGGGTGGCCGAAGAGTTGCGCGAGGGCGGCACCACGCTGGCCACGCGCCGCGCGCTAGCGGCGAAGGTCTTCGCTTGCACCGCCGCGTACGACGCCGCGATCGCGCGCTGGATGGCGCAAGATGAAGGCGGCGGTCGGTTGCGCTACGGCGAGAATCCTCATCAATCCGCCGCGGTGGTGTCTGACGTTCCGGCCGTCGGCCTGGGACGCGCGCGCGTGCTCGGGGGCGGCAAGGAGCTCTCCTACAACAATTGGCTCGATCTCGACGGCGCGATCGCGGCCGTGCACGATCTACCCGCGCCCGGCGCGGTGGTGGTCAAGCACACCAATCCCTGCGGCGCGGCCGTGGCGTCGAGGGCGTCTGAGGCCCTGATGCGCGCCTGGGACGGCGATCCTCTTTCGGCCTTCGGCTCGGTGATCGCGCTGAACGCGCGCTTCGATCGCGCCTGCGCCGAGGTGCTCGCGAGCGGCGGGAAGTTCGTGGAAGTGATCGCGGCGCCAGCCTTCGAGCCGGCCGCAGTGGACTTGCTGCGCAACGGCCCCAAATGGGGAAAGAATCTGCGGTTCGTGGAAGTGCCGGACGTCGGCGGACCAGCCGTGCGCCAGCAAGATGAATCGCGACGAATCTGGGGCGCCACCTTGAACCAGACCAGCGACACGAGTTCCGGCTACAACGAGAGCCTGCAGGTTGCCGGACAGGTACCGCTGCCCGCGAAGTGCGAAGCTGACTTGCGCTTGGCGCAAACTCTGGCCAAGCACCTGAAATCGAACGCGGTCTGCCTGGTGAGCGGCGGCATGTTGGTCGGCGCTGGCGCGGGCCAGATGAGCCGCGTGGATTCCTGTCGCATCGCGGTCGAGAAGGCGGGGGAGCGCGCACGCGGTGCCGTTGCTGGCAGCGATGCCTTCTTTCCCTTCCCGGACGGCCCTGAGGCGCTAGCGGCCGCTGGCGTCGTGGCGATCGTGCAGCCGGGCGGTTCTGTGAAAGATTCCGAGGTCACCGCCGCCTGCGATGCGCGCGGAGTCTGCATGGTGCACACCGGCGTGCGGCATTTCCGGCACTAGTTTCTGCGGAAATCCGGTTGGAGCGTGAGGATTTTTCCGAATACCGGACGCATTTTCGCGTATCTTCAAGGCATGAAGTTGAAATTCATCCTCCTCCCTTTGCTCGGTCTGGCTGTTGCCGCGCCCGTTGCTTGGTCCGCAATCATCAAGCACGGAGACATTGGGCCGCTTTCGATAGACGTGGACTTCTCCACGGTGACGACGCACCCCGGCCAATCCGGACACGCCGACATCCTCATCAGCAACCACTCCGCGACCGCTGGGCTAGACCTGAAGTACACCGGAATGGTGTATTTCTCGGACGGATCGAGATCCCACGTGAATTTTCTGCCGAGCAGCATCCAACTCAGCCCGCTTGAAGGCCTTTTGACCAGCGTCACTTTTGCGGTGCCGCCAAGCGCTTCCTTGGGATCAGCGAAATTTCTCTGTGGCGTGCGCGTGCTCGCGATTCATGAAGGGGGCACTACGACGACTCCTTCGGAGCCGACGGGGGCATGGGATTCGGACGGGTTCATCGTGAACTAGGGCCAAGCAGGCGCGCACGCATCCGATTGCGCGCCATCAAGCACAGCCCTCCGAGCGCGCCGAGCGGCAACCAGACCACCAGCATCTCGGTGCGCAGCACTTCCCATCCATAGGTGGTGAAGAAGCCCGTGACTCCGATCGGAGAAACCGGAATGGGTTCCCAAGGCAGGAAGTAGCGACTGTTCTCGAACGGCATCAGCAGGCCGACCCCCATACCGCCGTCGGTCATGGCGTCGAGCAGGCCATGGCTGGCGGCGCAGAAGAAGAGGTACACCCCCAGCCAAGACCGGCCGCCGGGCGCAAGCGGCGCGCGCCGGCGCAGCAGCCAGACTCCCAAGAAGGCGAGCATCAGCGCGAAGAAAAAGGAATGCGTGAACCCGCGGTGACCGAAGAAGTCGCCGTAGCGAATGCCGAACTCGAAACCGATCACGTCGGCGTCCGGCAGGCCTGATGCGATGATCCCGGCCGGAATCATCCACTTCCACCCCGGCCGCGGCGCACAGATCTGCGCTAATGCGGCGGCAGTGAATGCATGGGTGAAGAGGGAAGCCATGAAGCGAATTAGAGCGTGGCGCGGCGTTCGGCGCGCGCAGCCTTCCAGACCTCGACGGCCGCGCCGGCATTGAGAAGCATGATCCCGAGTCCGACCAACAGATCCGGCCAGGCGGATTGCGTGGCGAGGGTGATCAGGCCCGCCGCAATGATTGCGAGATTGGCCGCCGCATCATTGCGGGCGGAGAGGAAAGCTGCGCGTGCCAGGCTTCCGCCCTGGGAGCGGAATTTGGCGAGCTGTACAGCGCACACCACGTTGACGATGAGCGCTCCAACTCCGGCAAGTGTGAGCGGAACTGGAGCTGGAATCGCGAGCGAGGAAAATTTTGCCCACGCCATCCACAGGGTCACCACGCCTGGAACGAGCAGCAGGCTCGCGAGAACCATGCCCAGACGCGCGCGCGCTGTTACACCCCAGCCCAGTGCGAGCAGAATGAGAAAGTTGAGCGAGGCATCCTCGAGGAAATCAATGCCGTCCGCGAGCAAAGCGACCGATCCAATCCAGAGCGCCACGGCAACTTCGACTCCAAAGTAGCCGAGGTTGAGCAGCGCAACCCGCCGCACCGCGAGGCGGAAGGCGGAGTTCACAGTCGCGGAAGCAGCGCCGCGACTCGATCCCGCACCAGATCGCGCACCTCGCGAAACTTTTCAGGCGAGAGGTCGCGCGGATCGGGGATCGCCCAGTCTTCGCGGAGGCGCGCAGGCAAGGATGGGCAGGCGTCGCCGCAACCCATCATGATCACGGCGTCCCACTGCGCCGAGGGCAAGCTCTCAAGCGACTTCGAGCGGTGCGTGGATATGTCGTAGCCGAGTTCTGCCATGGCGGCGACCGCCTTTGAATTCACCACGCCGCTCGGGCGCGAGCCAGCGCTGTGCGCTTCGACGGTGTGACCGCCCAGGAGGCGCGCGAAGGCCTCAGCCATTTGGCTGCGATTGCTGTTTTCAACGCAGACGAAGAGCAAGCGGCTCGTCACGCTCTCAGTCTATGCAGTAGCAGCGGGAGCCGCGAGCGGGCTACACTCTTTATGTGGCACTGGCCGAACTGAAATGTGAATTCTCGTGGTCCGCCAGCCGCGCCCGCGAATTCGAGCGCTGCCGGCGCGAAAATTGGTACGCGCGCTACGGATCTTGGGGTTGGTGGAAGGAAAGGCCACCAGGCGAGCGCTGGCAGATCGCCGCGCACAACCGGCTCACCTCGTTACCGGCCTTCGTGGGCGACTGTGTGCACCGCGCGATTGCCCGTTGGTTCGAGCGGCGGCGCAGCGGCACCACGATGAGCGCGGAAGAGACCTACGAGGAAGCCGTTGCGCTGTTTCGTGAAGGCTGGAGGCAGTCCACTTCCTGGAAGCCGGAGGATCGTCCGAAGCGCGGTCCTGCGCATCTCTCCGAGCACCATTATCAGGTAGCCCTGCCCAAGGACCGCACGGACGCCGCACGGGCGTTGATTGAGGCCTCGGTGCGCAACTTCCTTGGCGCAGCGGCGATCGCCCCGGCGCGCGAGGCGCATCCGGACCACTGGCGCGCCATGGAGGAACTCGACTCCTACATGTTTCTCGGCGCCAAGGTCTACGCCGTTCCGGATTTCGCATTCACGGAAGGTGAAATCCTTCACATTTGGGACTGGAAGACCGGCACGCCGCGCGCGGAAGACCAGTTCCAGCTGCTCACCTACGCCCTTTACGCTTGCGAGCGCTGGAGCCAGGATCCTGAGTCCATCGTGATGCATGCGGCGTATCTCGCGACCGGGGAAGTGCGTTCGCATCCCGTCACTCTGGATGCGCTCTCGGAGGCCCAGGACAAGATGTCGATGAGCGTGCGCGAAATGATGGAATATCATTACGACCCAGAAGCGGACCCTCTGGTGCCCGAACACTGGGCTGCGTCGCCCACGGTCGAAAAATGCGGCACGTGTCGCTTCCGCCGACTCTGCGAATTTGCGGCGCGCGCCTGAATCCATGATCCAGCAAGATCTGCACGAAATCCTCCGCGATCAGTTCCCTTGGATTGATGCGCATCCGTGGGCGGCGCGTGCGTCGGTGATTCTCGGCGTGGTCGTGCTGGCTGCGGTGGCCGATTGGGTGGTCGAGCGCATCCTGGTGCGGGTAGTGACCGCGATGGCCGCGCGCACCAGCACCACCTGGGACGACGCGATTTTGCGCCACAAGGTGCTGCAGCGGCTAGCCCACCTGGTGCCTGCGCTCTTGATTCACATTGCGGCGCCGTTGGTTTTCCCGGGCGCAGACGAGGCGATGCTTGCCGATTGGACCGAGCGGCTTGCGGAATTGTGGATTGCGGTCGTGATCTTGCGTTCCTTCCAGGCCTGCTTGGACGCGGCCATTTGGAAGATGCAGGCCAAGCCCTCGCTGCGCGATCAGCCGCTGCGCTCCTACGCGCAAGTCTTGCTGATTTTGGCGTGGCTTGCGGGGGGAATCTTGGTGATCTCGCGCATGCTCGGCGAGTCGCCGTGGGGAATTCTTACGGGCCTTGGCGCACTCACTGCAGTACTGCTGTTGGTGTTCAAGGATTCCATCCTGGGACTCGTTGCGAGCTTGCAGATCGCCACGGATGACAAGGTTCGGCGCGGTGATTGGGTGGAGTTGCCCAAATTCGGCGCCGACGGGGAAGTTGAAGACATCAGTCTGCACACCGTGAAGGTGCGCAACTTCGACAAAACCATGGTGATGGTGCCGACGGTGGCCTTTATCACCGACGGCTTCAAGAACTGGCGCGGCATGCAGGAGAGCGGAGTGCGGCGCATCAAGCGCGCGATTCACGTCGACATGTCCAGCGTGCGCTTTCTCACTCCGGAGGATTTTGTCCGACTCAAGCGTGCGCGCCTGCTGCGCGAATATCTCGAGCAGAAGGAAACGGAACTCTCGGCCTGGAATCACGAGCACGAAATCGATCCCAGTAGTCCCCTCAATGCTCGGCGGCTCACGAATCTCGGCACCTTCCGCGCCTATCTAGAGGCCTACTTGCGCAGCCATCCGAAGTTGCGCCAGGACCTGACGCTCATGGTGCGCCAACTCGCGCCAGGAGCCGACGGAATACCGCTCGAGATCTACGTCTTCAGCGCGGAGCAATCGTGGGTGCCCTACGAAGGCATCATCGGCGACATCTTTGACCACGTGCTCGCCGTGATTCCAGAGTTTGGGCTCCGCGTGTTCCAGCGCCCAACTGGCGAAGATTTGCGCGGCGCCGGAGCTGGCGCGGCCGCGTCCGGCGCAGTCGGCGAGGGAGCATGAGACTGCTCGGGCTCGACGACGTCGCCGCCGCGGCCGCTCGGATCTCGGGCCGTGTGATGCACACGCCCATCGTCGCTAGCCGCACGCTCGACGCGATGGTCGGCCATTCACTGCTCTTCAAGTGCGAAAATTTGCAGCGCATCGGCGCCTTCAAGGCGCGCGGTGCACTCAACACGATGCTGTGGCTGCGCGAGCAAGGACGCTTGCCCGAGAGCGTGGCCGCGTTCAGCAGCGGGAATCATGCCCAGGCCGTTGCGTGGTCCGCGCGTGAACTCGGCGTGCGCGCAACGATTTTC
>CAZCXL010000119.1:0-7596 GCA_964502625.1 uncultured Planctomycetales bacterium
TGGAGATGGCCCCTACTCATGCCCCTCAACACCATTTAACGGGGCCAGATTCCGTGGGGGCGGGGGGAGCCAGAGACGAGATTCGAACTCGTGACCGCCGCTTTACGAAAGCGGTGCTCTACCAACTGAGCTACTCTGGCCTTCTCTTCCCAAAATTCACGCCCTAAAAAGCGAAGCCCGGCGCCCTTGGGGCACCGGGCCACTTTCGGACGCAAGATTCTACTGCATCGCGACGCTGGCAGACAGGTGACCAGCACCGATCACGCCCAGCACACGCGCGCAAGCTGCGGCAAGATTCGCGTCACCTTCGAGCATTGCTGCTTGGAAGACCTGCGGATCGAGCGAAGCACCGCCACGCGCATGCAGGTTCGCTGCGGCATTCGCTGCGGCAACGCGAGCCGCAACACTGCGTCCGGTATCTGCAACGACTCCTTGCAGGACTGCGGACGAGGACGGGCTCGCGGCGTAGCCGAGCGCTTTCATGGCCGGCATGGCCACTGCATCTGCACGTCCGGCAGCGGCTTCAAGAGCGGCGATGGCCAATCCAGCCTCACCTGCGTGGGCGGCGTACGCAAGCGCCATGGCGGCGGCTGCAGCAGTCGCCTCATAACGCGCGCGTTCTGCATCCAACTCGGCGAACGCCGCGATCACGGTGGCCGCATCCACGGACTCCACGATCTCTGCGCCGTCGACTTGAGTGTCTGCAGTTCCGATCACAAAGATCGGGGTCTCGCCGAAACGCGGGTCACCGCGCACGTGCTCGACCACTCGGCGCGCGTAGAAGTCAGGCATCGGGTCGGAGATCACGAATGCGTCGACCGTCATGGCCATGCGCACGTTCGCGATTCCCTCGGCTCCCGTGCGGCTCACGATCACCGTGACGCCTTGTGCGTTTAGCGCCGCAGCCAGTGCTGCCGAACGTTGCACGTCCGAGTCCATCAAGTGCACGCTGCGGATGGCCTCAAAGCCGACCGCCTGTGCAAGAGTCTGCACGACTTCGCGTCCGAAAGTGGATTGGTGCGCGAGCGCGATCGCAGCCGCGACGCGCGGGCCGGTTTGAGTCGAGTTCAGCGCGGCGCGCAACCCGGACCACTCACGGCCTCCAGGGCCGTCGAGGGCCGCGATCAGGGCCTCGGCGATCATCGGCTGATCCGCATCCACGGCCCAGTGCAGGGCATCGTTGATGGAGGCATGCGGAATCGTCATCAACGCATTCTTCTGCGCTTCTGCTTGAGCGCCCACGTCTTCACCCGAGGCACTCAGTCCGCCGAGCGCCGCCACTTCTGCGGCGTAGACCGCAGCCAGACGCATGGAGGCTTCTGCGCTGCCCAACTCCTGGGCCCGCAAATACTGATGCTTGGCCAACTCGAGGGCGACCACGGAAGTCGGAACGTCGTAGGGAGTGAGGCGAGAGCCTTCAATCGTCCACAGCACGCCGTAGTTCTCCACGGCGGACAGTCCGCGCGCGCCAGCGCCTTGGAACCAAGCCATGGCCTGTTCCAGATGTTGCCCGACCGGCGCGGAGGGATTGGAACGAATGGAAGCCGCCAGCGAGCGGACCATGCCGCTCGAATCGTTCTCTGCCATGTCGGAGATTCGCGCTTCCGTGCGGACGTCACCGAGCACGTTGAACACGTGCAGCACTCCCATGCGCACCGCTTCACTGCCGGAACGCGAGGCCGCGAGCAACGGCACGACCACGCGGGATCCCATGCGGGAGAGCGCGTAGATCGCGGCGAGCCGCTGGCTCTCGTTGTTGCCTCCCAAGGCAGCGACGAGCGGAGGCGCGGCGAAAGGCCCGTACTTCATGCCCAAGGCGAAGATCGCCTCGTGCCGGGTGTTGAGATCCTCGGCGAACACGGCCTGCGCATCTTGCGCGGCGGCATCTGCGTCGCGCATGACGTCGGGGCCCTGCGCACTAGCGCTCGAGAGGATTTCTCTCGCGAAGGTCTCAAATTCACCTCCAGCGATCAGCAACTCAAGCAGCGCATCTTCGCTCTCACCGAGCAGTTCCACTGCTTCGGCGTGGCCGGGCGCTGCGGACACGACTTGGCGAAACTTGCTGCGCGCCGTGTCGAAGTCTCCGCTGCGGTAGGCGGTCATTCCCTCATCGAAGAGAGATTGGGCGTCCTGAGCGGCCACCGAAGCCGTTCCGAGGACGAGGAAAAGGGCGGCCAGCAAGGAGCGCGAGGCCCAGCAACGAGGGAGGCTCATGAGGTGCTGCGATTCAGGGTCAATGCCCCAGACAAGGGCTCCGCCGAATAGCGGGCCTGCTTGGGGAGGCAACATGATAGGAGCGGGTGAAGGGGGGTCAAGGAATCGAGTGTGTCGCGGTCGGAACGGGGTACCAGGCGCCGAGCCGGGCGGGCGCGGCACATCCCGTGGTGCTGGGCCAAGTGACGGTCTCTTGGAAGAGGAAGGCATCCGCGAGCAGGCCGAAGGCCGCCGCCTCGCGGAGGCCGCCATCGCCGCGAAGATCTCCCGCGAGGGCCAGGCTCGCATAGCTCCGCAAGCGTCCCTTTCCGAGATGGCGCTCGATTGCGGCCATGAGCGCGCGATTCTCGACGCCACCTCCACACACGGCAACGGGGCAATCACCAGGGGCACCCGCCAGGGCCAGGGTTTGCGCCACCCCCCACCCTGCCCAGTCCACCAATGTGGCAAGCAGATCCTCCACGCGAGCAGTGGGCCGCTCGGCTCGGATGCGTTGTGCCAAGCCAGGTCCGAAGCGCTCCATTCCGGTGCTCCGCGGCAAGGCGCGTGCGAAGAAGGGATCTGCCCGCAACTCCGCGGCGAGGTCAGGAAGGACTCTGCCAGAAAGGGCGAGCTGGCCTCCCTCATCGAAAACGGCGTCACTGCTCTGTTGGACGACGGCATCGAGAGGCCCGTTGGCCGGTCCACAATCGCTCGCGACGGGATCCGCCTCTCCGCGCAGCAGAGTGAGATTGGCGATCCCGCCCAAATTGAGAATGCCGAGCACGGGCGCCACGCGGCGGTGCAAGACCCAATCGGCGAAGGGAGAGATCGGCGCGCCCTGCCCCCCCATCGCCAGATCGCCCCAGCGGAAATCGCCGACGACCGGGGCGCCGAGCTCACGCGCCACGATGGCGGCTGCCCCGACCTGAAGACTGCCCGCCTGGGGATTTCCGTCGTGGTGGAAGACGGTCTGCCCGTGACAACCTACGGCCGCGAGTTGATCGGGGTGCACACCTTGCGCGTGCAGAAATGCGCGTCCTACGCAGCCGAACTCGCGGCCGAAGTCATGATGCGCGGCCGCGAGATCGGCCAGACTCCAATGCAGCGCTGCGCGCGCACGACGCTGGAGTTCCGCGGGCATCGGCACGCGCGCGCCGGCAAGAATCTCGGCCTCGCGGGCAGCGCCGGCGCCGCACACGCGCAACAGCGCAAGATCAACTCCGTCTGCTGAGGTGCCACTCTGGATCCCGAGCAGGAGCCGCCGCTCATCAGCGCGCGGCGGCCCTGCAGGGAACACGGTGGCTCCCCTACTACTTCTTCGGAATGCGCAATTGAGTGCCGACCAAGAGCATGCTGCTCTCGTTCTTCAAGGAGTTCGGATTCGCCGCGACGATCTCGCGGAATCGTTCCCCATTACCGAGATAGCGCTCCGCGAGGCCCCAAAGGGTGTCTCCGGCGGCCACGGTGTGCATGGTGCTCGTTGCGGGCGCACTCGGAACCGCGGGCGGCGTTGCCGCGGAATCCTTCACGACGGGCGCAGAGATCGCGCCGCGCGCGGGCAGCATGATCTTGGCACCAACCACGAGCTGTTCGGGAACGAGTCCGGGGTTGAGAGCGACGATCTCTTTCACTCGCTTCGCACTTCCCAACTCGCGTTGGGCGACGTGGCCGAGCGTGTCCCCGCTCTTGATCACGTATTCATGCGGCACGTCCTCCGCAGGCGGCGTGACCACCGGCACCGGCAAGGCGAGCGGATCCGTCGCAAGCGGCTGCGATTCGAGCGGCAGCCAGTTGGTGCCCGGAATCAGCTCGCTATCGCCGGGTTGCGGCAGCAGATCGGGGGTAAGAAGGTTCGGATCCTGGGGCATCACGGGATCCGTGATGGCACCATCCGGCACCTCAAGCATCAGCGGAGGCGTAGAAGCACTCTCACCGAGGAAGTCCGGTTCAGCCTCTCGGGGCGCTAGCCCCTTGAGGATCACCACGGCCACAAGAACGCCCACCAAAGCGAGCGCGCCAATCATGATTTGCTTTTCCAGCTTGCCCATCTCTTTTCATCCTCCGCAGGTACGATATCTAGCGAGATTTACAAATTCAAATCTATAAGTCGCGGCGCTGCCCCTAGTGGTGCTCAGCCACCGCCGGCAGACAAGTCGCGGAGCCTCCGCCGAACCGCCTGCTCCGCCCCACGATTGTGGTGCGGCGAAAAAATCCAGAGCCGGCGCCAGATCAACGCTCGGAGATAGGAGCGAGCCTCGGCTTCGGACATTTCCTCCGGAGCGAACCGGGAGAGGTATTTCAGTGCCGCCCGTCGGTCTACCCAAGCAAGCAGCCTTCCATAAAGCAAGCGGCCGATCGGTCCGGGCGCAAACGCCGCGCCAAAATCCACAACCGAGAGTCCGTGATGCGCGTCCGCGAGCAGATTTTGCGGCTGACGCAAATCCAAATGGTAGACCGAACACGAATGCATCACCGCGACTCGCTGACGGAGCGCTTCGGCCCAGGCGCGCGGCGTTTCGGCGAAGACTTCGCCATGCATGGCGTGGCCGGGCAGGTTGCCGATGAGCAAAGCCCGCGCGTCGACCTGAGCAAGAATTTGCGGAAAGCCCTCCTGGCCGGCGAGTCGTTCCAAGGCCCGACGCTCGCGTTTCAGAAGCCATACCGCCAGGGGCCGGCTCCAGCCTGGCGCATCAGCACAATCCTTAAGAATCGCGCTGCCACCTGCCAATTCAATCCGGTAAACCGCCGGTTTGAAGCGCGATCCGCGGCTCAGGAGTTGACGCGGCAACACTTCGAGGAGCTGCCGGTCCAGGCGCTCCACGGCAGGCGCTCCGGTCATTCCAGCAGGCCAGAAAGGGGCGACCACCGCTCGACGAACCACACGGCGGTCAACAGCAGCGCGAAGACCAGACTCCAAGGCAACTCATGGTTCTCCGCCACGCGTTGCCAGCGAAAACGACGTGCATCCCCGCTACGCCACGGCGTCAGACGCGGCCAGAAGTCCGGCACGTTCGAAGCATGCCGATCCAGTTGCTCACCGAAGAGTTCCCGGAGCCGCGGGTACTCACGCCGCATCTTGCGCGGCATGTAATAGAAGAAGAAGGCCGCGGTCAGCACCAGCGCCAGGCCGTAGACCGCCCGTCCGCGCGGTGACTCCGGGTTGCCTGCCGCCAATGCCACTCCGAGCAGGGCGAAGAAACTGCCGAGGTAGGCTGGATTGCGCGTGTAGGCGTAGGGACCGGTCGTGACCATCACCACGTTTTTCTCCAGGTGCCCGAAGGCCCAGATGCGAAGCGCAAGGGCCAGGGCCACCAGGGCGCAGCCCGCCACGAAAGTGTTCGGGCGAGGGTCGGAGGCGGCCACGGTTGTGAACGCGGCCGCGTACACCACCAACTTCCGCCAGGTAGGTTTTTTCGAGGCGCGCGGGGCTCCAGACATCAATCGGCACCGGCCCCGCGAATGCAGGCAGCCGGTAGAATCATGTTCCAGAACCGTGTCCCGCGGCGCAAGTGCGCTTTGGACGGTTTCCTGCGCATGAGAAACTTTCTGCTGCTCCTGATCTTCGCCGCTTCCTTGGCGGCCTGCGGCTCCCCCTCCACGGGCACGAACACGGGCAATACGGGTCCGCTGCTCGACGCTGAGGCGGCGGTCGTGGACTCGCGCGCCGAGGCCGAGGCGATCGAGCGCGAGGAAGCGCTGAAAAATGAGATGGCGCGCAAGGGCGTCTATCCGGTCGAGCAGCCGGCCCAGGCAATGGTGAAGTACCACCACGAAGACGTGAGCTTCGGACTCTACAACGAAGCCTACACCAGTCAGACGGACTACTACTCCTCCGACCGCAATGCCCCCAACTACAAGGTCGTGCCGAATCTCGACATGGGCGCTTTGTGGAAGGCTCTGGAGGACGAAAGTTATTTCAAATTGGCGCAGAAGGGAATCGTGCGCGTGCCCGGCGCAAGCGTCAGCGTGGTGATGCGCCGCGGCGCAGAAGCCTGGACCTTGGCTTGGGCGCCGAGCATGGACCAAGCCCACTACGACGCAACCATGAGTTGCGCGAGGGCCGTTGGTGCGCTCTTCAATGGCACCTATGGCTTGCAGGTGATGCCGAACGACACCGGCGCGGACTACTTCGAGCAGGAGCGGGATCGCTTGCGCGATCTCAACGCCGGCAAGGTAGGCAAGCCGGGCGGCGGACAGTGAGTCAGGCGCAGCAGGTCGTGGTGGTGGTGCCCGGACGCGGTGCCTCCACCCGGCTCCCGCGTAAAATGTTCCTGAAGGAGAGCGGCAAGGCCCTCTACGCGCACACGCTGGAGCGCTGTCTGGCTTCGCGCCGCGCCGATCGCGTGCTGGCCGCGGTGGACGGACCGGAACTCGCGGCGATTGCCCGTGCGGCAGGCGCCGAAGCGGTGCTGACCGATCCCCATCTCTCCAGCGGCACAGATCGCGTCTGGGCCGCAGTGCGCGGACTTCCAGAGGCGGCGATCGTGCTCAACGTCCAAGGCGATGAGCCCGAGATCGAGCCGGAAGCCGTGGATTGCGTGATTGAGGCCGTGCTGGCGGGCGCGGAGGTCGCCACCCTGGCTGCGCCCATGCCAGACGGCGCGTTCGCGGACCCTGCGCGCGTGAAGGTGGTGCTGGATCGTGTCGGCAACGCCCTCTACTTTTCGCGCGCGCCGATTCCGCATCCGCGCTTCAATGGACCGGCAGCCGCCCGCTTGCACCTCGGTCTCTACGGCTTCCGGCGCGAGGCGCTCGCGCAATTCACCGCCTGGCCGCCCTCGGATCTGGAGCGCACCGAGGGCCTGGAGCAGTTGAGGCTGCTGGAACACGGGGTCAAAATCCGCGTCCTGGATTGGCCACGCGCAACGAGTGGAATCGACACTCGCGCCGACTACGATGCATTCCTGGCCCGCACCCGCAATGCGGCGCCGGCCCCCCGCTCATGACCCGATTCATCTTCGTCACCGGCGGCGTGGTGTCCTCTCTTGGGAAGGGGATCACGACCGCGTCCATCGCCGTGCTGCTCGAGAAGCGCGGGCTTAAGGTTTCGATCCAGAAGCTGGATCCCTACATCAACGTGGACCCGGGCACGATGTCGCCCTTCGAACACGGCGAGGTCTACGTCACCGAGGACGGCGCCGAGTCGGATCTGGATCTGGGGCACTACGAACGGTTTTCGCACGCCCCGATCGGCCGCCACAGCAACGCCACCACCGGCTCCATCTACTCCGCGGTAATTCGCAAGGAGCGGCGCGGCGACTACCTCGGCAAGACCGTGCAGGTGATCCCGCACATCACCGACGAGATTCAGGAGGCGATCCGGCGCGGCGCGCCCAAAGGCACGGACATCGCGATCATCGAGATCGGCGGCACGGCCGGCGTCATCGAATCGCTACCCTT
>CAZCXL010000120.1:0-7422 GCA_964502625.1 uncultured Planctomycetales bacterium
AGACGACCCCAGGATCCCACGGCAGGCTTCAGCACCACCGGATAGCCCATCTCTTCCATGGCCTCCAGCGCGGATTCCTCCGTGAAGGCTACGCGCACCTCGGGCTGCGGCACGCCGTGGTCCGCGAGCGCAATGGAGGTAAGTAATTTGTCGCCGCAGACGCGCGCGACCTCACCGCGGTTGACGCAAGGAATGCCCGCGCTTTCGAACAGCCGGATCGCGTGCAAGGCGCGCGAGTGATTGATGCTGCGCTCGAGCACCACGTCGAACTCATAGTGGTCGCGGCCGATGTTGAAACGAATCTCCCGGTCGTCCACCATCACTACTTCGGCCTCCGGGCGCCGGGCGAGCGCCTCCACAATCATCTTTTCATCCTTGCGCATCAAGGAGTGCAGCAGCGCGACGCGCGTGCGCGCACCGACGCGGACGAAGGCAGTGGCCGGACCTGGACTCATTCGCCCCAGTCTTCCTCTTCCTGCGGCGCCTCGCCGATCAGGAATGGGTCCAGGGAAAGCACTTCGAGTTCCGAACCGCAGTCGGTGCACTCGAGTAACTCACCCACAATCATGTCCCTTTGACGGGGGATGGCGGCGCCACACACGGGGCATTCGGTCGTCATGATGAATTCTTCGGTCGCTTGGAGGTTGCGGGATTCTAGCAGGCTGCGCGGCCGTGTCGCCGGTTAGACTCAGGCCTTGCGTACGGGACTCATTCTGCTGCTCGGATCCCTCCTTGCTCTCCGTTGGGGATGGGCTGCCCAAGAACCGGCGCGCACGCCGGCTGAGGCTGTCGCCGATGCAGCCCGCGGCGTGCTCGAGTCACTCACTCCGGAGCAGAGGGCGCGAACCCAATACTCGCTCGAAGCGGCGGAACGCGCGGATTGGCACTTCACCCCGCGGGAGCGGCCGGGCTTGGCTCTCCTGGAGTTGGACGCCGAGCAGAGGATCGCGGTCGGACTGCTGCTGCGGGCGGCGGTCGGTCAGCAGGGATACGCGGAGATCGGGCTCATCCAAGGACTCGACACGGTGTTGCGGGAGATGGCCGAGAGTCGCGGACAGAACGCAGACTTCCGCAATCCCTTGCTCTACGACCTCGCGATTTTCGGTGAGCCTTCACCGAACGGTCGGTGGGCCTTCCGCTTTGAAGGGCACCACGTTTCGGTGACGGTCGCCATGGACGGACGCGGAGGTTTCGCTTTCAGTCCCTTCTTTCTCGGCGCGAATCCTTTACGTGTTCCCGAAGGGCCGAGTCAGGGGCAGCGCGTGTTGGCTGCGCGTGAAGACGCGGCGCGCTCGCTCTTTCAAGGCCTGACGGACGTGCAGCGCAAAGCGGCATGGGTGTCCGAAGAAGCACCGAAAGAACTGTTGCTTCCGCCCGGCACGGCATTGCATCGGCTGGAGCCCGCCGGTTTGTGTGCACGGGAGCTCGACCAAAATCAGCGGCAAGCGTTGCTGAAAATTTTAGGTTTCGTGCTCGGTGATCTACATCCCGAGCTCGGCGGCAACGACCTCATGGAGGTGTCGCGTGCGCAAATCGAGGACACCTACTTCGCCTGGATGGGAGGGGCGGAGCTCGGCGCGGTGCACGGCTTCCGTATTCAATCCCCGCGCTTCGTGTTCGAATGGACGACTGCGCAGGGCGACTCCAACCACGTCCATGCCTGCTGGCGCGACCTCGAGCGGGATCTGAGCCTGCGTTGGGGATTGACTCAGGACGCCGCTGCAGCCTCGCGCTGAGCCTCAGCGCCGACATCCACGCGATTGCGTCCGTTGCGCTTGGCGCGATAGAGCGCTGAATCGGCCGCAGCGATGAGTTCGGCCAAACTCTGTGCGCCGCAACCCGGCTGCACCGCGAGGCCGAAGGAAGTGGTCACCCGCACCGGGCGGCCGTCTTCGGATTCGATCGGCTCTCCTTGAATGCGCACGCGACAGCGCTCGAGCGCCGCCTTGGCGGACACCAAGCCTTGCAGCGGCAACAAGATCATGAATTCTTCACCACCCCAGCGCCCCACGGTGTCTTCACCGCGCAAGCTGGTGCGCAGCATCAAGGCCACCTGCTTGAGCACGCGGTCTCCCGTGGGGTGACCGTGACGATCATTCACCACTTTGAAGTGGTCCACGTCGGCGATGGCGATGGCGAGCGGCTCATGGTGGCGTTGCGCGCGCGACCATGCCTCTTCCAGGCGCTCCATCATGATGCGCCGGTTGGCGATTCCGGTGAGCGGATCGCGGGAGGACAGACCGCGAAACTTGCGCTCACGATCGCGCAGGATGATCGTCATGAAGCCGAGTTGGGAAAGCGCGGCGGCCGCTGCGAAGAGGTGCACCACCAAAGTGCCCGCGAAGCGCAGCGAGCTCGCATCGGTTCCAACCGGCGGCTGCAGCAGCGGCTCGAAGTTGATCCAGCCGGCAATGCCCGCCCAGGTGGAGAACAGGAGCGTCACTGCCAGACTGCCGAGTACGCGCAGCGCCGCCGCCGCGCCGACCCCGATCAGCATGGAGACTGCCGAGGCGGCGATGGTGAGCCAAGTCACACCGCTGAACGGTCCTGCGAGGTAGAGACAGGCACCGACCAAGAGGCCGTAGATGTGCGAAATCCAGATCAGGAATCCACTTGCATCGCTGCCGCGACTTTCCAGTGCTCTGCCCACCAGCGTGAGCCCCAGGAAGATCAGACAGCTCGCCCCGCCGAGGATCAGCATCATCCATCCCGTCCAGCGGAAATTGGTGGGTGCCTCGGTGAACACCACGGCCGCGCCGCCCACCAAACCGAACACCGCGCATTGCATCGCGGCAAGGAGCGTGAACACGCGTGCGCGACGCGCGCGACTCCATGCGAAGGAGCCGTCGAGCCAATCGCGCAGTGCGGCGCGCGGAGCTGCTTCGGGGGCGCGTTCAGTCATGAAAGGGCTTGGCTGTGCACCCTTCAGGGAATAGCATCCTAGCGGATGCTTGCTGCTGCTTCCTGCTTTCTCGCGCTGTTCCTGATTCCTCAGGATGCTACGCCGGTTCAACCGGTCTCCACTTTCTCGATCGTGGCCCGGGATCCGGAGACGGGGGCGCTCGGAGTGGCGGTGCAATCGCACTGGTTTTCCGTCGGCAGCGTGGTGACCTGGGCCGAAGCAGGCGTGGGCGCAGTGGCCACGCAATCCTTCGCGCGGGCGGCTTATGGGCCGGAGTTGCTCGCCAATTTGCGCGAGGGAATGGCGCCGCAAGAGGCGCTCGATCTTCGCGTGCAAGCCGATCGCGGTCGGGACGTGCGCCAAGTTGCCGCGGTAGACGCGCAAGGACGCGTGGCGGCTTGGACCGGACCTTCGTGCATCGCCAGCGCGGGGCACGTGCTGGGAGCAGGCTTTGCTTGCCAAGCCAACATCATGTTGAACGACAGCGTGGTGCCGGCGATGGCCGCGGCATACGAAAATGCAAAGGGCGCCTTCGCGGAGCGGCTGCTCGCCGCCTTGGATGGCGCGCAACTCGCGGGCGGTGATCTCCGTGGTCGTCAGAGTGCGGCAATTCTGATTGTGGACGGCAAACGCGCAGCCGAGCCCTGGCAGGGCGTGCTGATGGAGTTGCGCGTGGAGGATCACGTGGAGCCACTGCGCGAGTTGCGGAGACTGCTGCGCATTCAACGCGCCTACGAGGCCGCGAACGCGGGTGACGCCGCGCTGGAGGTCAACGACATGGAAGCAGCCCTCGAGGCGTATGCGCGGGCCGAGGCGCTGTATCCGGAGCAGGTCGAACTCTCCTTTTGGCGCGGCGTTGCGCTGGTGCAACGAGGCCACGAACCGGAAGGGCTGGAGATCCTCCGCCGCGTTTTTGCGCGCGAGCCGGCGTGGGCGCTGATGCCGCCGCGACTCGTGGCGGCCGGACAATTTCCGGATGACGCCGCGCTCTTGGCTCGTGTTGCGGCCTTGGCACCCGGCGCCGACATGCGCACGCGGGCGCAAGGAGCGCAAGCCGTCCGAGTTGAAGCGGACGTGCGTAAGTTGGTGTCCTTCGGCACGCGGCACAGTTTGAGTGAAGTTCATGACCCAGCACGCGGCATCGGCGCTGCGCGGAACTGGCTCAAGGCAGAATTCGATCGGATCAACGAGCAGCATCACGACGGGCGCATGCAGGTGGGATTGGAGGCTTTCGCCGTCGGCGTGGGGCCACGCGTGCCGAATGGCGTCGAGCTCGTGAACGTGGTGGCCACGCTGCCGGGAAGCGACCCGAATCGCTTGGTGATTCTCTCGGGCCACTACGATTCGATTCCGAGCGCGCGGGATCCGGATCCGACCCGCGAAGCGCCCGGCGCGAACGACGACGCCAGCGGCACGGCGGCGGTGCTGGAGGCTGCGCGTCTGCTTGGCGGATTACGTCCGCGTGCCACGCTCGTGTTCCTCTGCGTGGCGGGTGAAGAGCAGGGATTGCTTGGCTCGAAGGCCCAAGCTGAAACTTGGAAGGCGGCGGGCAAAGAAGTTGAGGCCATGTTCACGATGGACATCGTGGGCGGCGCAGTAGGGGAGAATGGGCTGCATGAGCCGTGGCGGCTGCGCGTGTTCAGCGAAGGCGTGCCGAGCGGCAGCGGCGCTGCCCCGGTATTTGGTAGCGACAATGATTCCTCGTCCCGGCAGTTGGCGCGCTACTTCGAGCGCGCCGCAGAGTCCGCGGTGTCGGGGTTCGACGTCACGCTGATCTTCCGCCAAGACCGCTATTTGCGCGGCGGAGATCACAAATCCTTCAATGATTTGGCTTGGCCGGCCGTGCGGTTGACGGAGCCGCACGAGCACTACGCGCATCAGCATCAAGACGTGCAGGTCTTGGACGGGGTCCAGTACGGCGACTTGCCGGAGTTCGTGGACTTCGCCTACGTTGCGCGCGTGGCGGCGGCGGTGGGTGCAGCCTGCGGCGAGTTGGCGCTCGCACCGGCTTCGCCGCGCGCAGTGCAAGTGGACACGCGCGACCTGACGCCGCACACTCGCCTGCAGTGGGCTGCGGCGGAGCCGGATCACGGAGTGGCGGGCTACGCCGTGCTGATGCGCCGCACGCACGAGCCGACTTGGACCGAGCGCCGCGTGCTCGGGTTGGTGAACGAAGTCACCTTGGAGGCGATCTCGAAGGACGACTGGTTGTTCGCAGTCGAGGCCTACGACGAGGCCGGGCATCGCAGTCGCGCGGTGTACCCCACGCCGCGGAGGAGGTAGCCGTGCTCCTTGCGTTGCTCCTGCTTCTCGCTCCGCAAGCCGTGGAGCGCGTGGAAATCACGTCGCGCGGCTTGTTGCACGAAGGTTCTGCCTTCGAGCGCCTCGAGGGCAGCCTGTATTTCGCCTTTGATCCGCGCGCAGCGGAGAACGCGGCGGTGGTGGATCTGGCGCTGGCTCCGCGCGCCGCAGACGGGCGCGTGCATTGCCGCGCGGATCTCTACGTGCTACAGCCCGTGGATCCTGCAACGCGCTCCGGGACAGTGTTGTTGGAGGTGAGCAATCGCGGCGGACGCGCCGCAGTGAACTATTTCGGCGAAGAATTTCTGGCGGCGCGCGGATTGACCGTGGTGTGGGTGGGCTGGCAAGCCGACGTGCCACAAGGCGGCGGCTTGCGCCTAGACGTGCCCACGGTGCGCAATGCCGACGGCTCCGCGATCACCGGGCTCGTGCGCTGTGACTGGACGGTGGATGAAACTGCCGCCACGCTCGGATTGGGGCATCGGGGGCACATTCCCTACGCCATTGCGAATGCCGCCGACCCGCTCAACCGTCTGACGCTGCGCAGCGGCCGCTTGGAGCCGCGGCAGGAGATGCCGCGCACCGAATGGTCCTTCACCGGCGATGGACGCTCGATTACGCGCGCGGGCGGTTTCGATGCGGGGCGCATCTATGAACTCGTCTACCGTGCCGAAGATCCCCTGGTGATCGGGCTCGGCCTTGCGGTGGTGCGCGAAACCATGCACTGGATCAAGACGGACGAGAAGTGTCCTTTCCCTGGACAGCGCGGAGTGGCGCTGGGAATTTCACAGACGGGGAGATTCCTGCGCCACTTCTTATGGCAAGGATTCAATCGCGCGGCGGACGGTTCAGCCGCCTTCGACGGCATGCTGATTCATACGGCAGGCGCGGGGCGTGGGTCTTTCAATCATCGTTTTGCGCAGCCTTCGCGGGATGGACATCGTTACTCCGCCTTCTCCTTCCCAACCGACCTGTTTCCCTTCAGCGGCCGAACCCAGCAGGATCCGGAAACCGGCGTGCGCGATGGCGTGTACGCGCGCGCCTTGGCCAGCGACACGATGCCGAAGGTGTTTCTCACCAACTCTGGCTACGAGTATTGGGGACGGACGGCGGCGTTGACGCACGTCTCCTGTGAAGGCACGGAGGACCTGGAGCCGCTGCCGCAGGAGCGCATCTATCACCTGCGCGGCGCGCAGCACTATCCGGGGGCGTGGCCGCCTTCCGGCGACGACCCGCTCGATCTGCGAACCGTGGAACGCGCGATGTGCGCCAACCTGCTCGACTGGGTGGAGCGTGGAGTGGAGCCGCCGCCGAGCCGAGTGCCGCGTCTGGACGATGGCAGCCTGGTGCCGCTCGGCAAATACGCGTGGCCGGCGGAGTTGGGGGCCCAACCGCGCGCCGCACAAGAGGCGTACCGCTGTGATTACGGACCGCGCTGGTCCGAAGGGATCGTGGACGTGGAGCCGCCGGTGCTCGGCAAGGCCTTCCCGGTGTTGGTGCCGCAAGTGAACTCCGTAGGGAATGAAATCGGCGGGGCGCCCAATTTGGAAACTTCCGTGCCGCTCGGGGCCTGGGTGCCTTGGAGCCTGCGCGCGGACGGTGAGTTGAATGATTTCACGGGTCGTTTACTGCCGTTTTCAGCGGCCACGCGCGAGTCGCTCTACCCCGGAGGCAGAGAAGACTTCCTGCGTCAGGCCTCAGTCGCGGCCGATGCGCTCATCCGCGAACGGCTTCTGCTGCCAGAAGATCGTGCGCCTGCGTTGGCCCGCGCGGCAGAGCTCTGGCAATGGTGCGTGAAGCGCGTGCCTCCCCGCGACAGCACGGACTGGCCGCAGGGTGCCGGGCCACGCGGCGATGGCAGCGCCGAGGGTCCGCCACCGCCTTTGCGCTTCAGCGTACGGACCGGTGAAGGAATACTCTGGCGCACGCCGCTGCCTGAGACGGGGCAGGGTGGCATCGTGGTGCAAGGCGATCGTCTGTACCTTGCGACGATGGCGCCTTGGATTCCTGCGAATGCGCTTTCCGCAGAGGACGCCGAGCGTTTCGCGCACGCCACCGAAGGCCGCACCGTGACCGGCAAAGACGTGGATGCGCTTTGCGTGGACACTCGCACTGGCGCGATTTTGTGGACGCGACGCATCCACGGAGAGGTTCCCGCAATCTATTCCTACCCATTTTCCGATGCGACCAGCGCATCGCCCGTGGCGGACGCCGAGATC
>CAZCXL010000121.1:0-7421 GCA_964502625.1 uncultured Planctomycetales bacterium
CGCAGCCATCCGCGCACTCCGTTCACGGGGATTTCGTCGTTGGCGAGCATCGTGGCCAGCCGCACGCCGAGGCTCGCGGCGCGCGCATGATGAACGAATTCCGGGTCCAAGAAATGCTTCACTACCCACGGCGTGTCGAGCGAAGAATGGTAGGTGCCGCTCCCGCCGCTGAAGCCGTAGGTGAGCACTTCGACGCCACCCAATTCGAGGAAGGGGACGTGGTCGGATCCGCCGCCGGGAGTGCCGAGTTTCGCGGGCGCCGTCAGTCCTTCGGCAGCGCTCGCCGCACGCAGAACTTCTACCAAGCCGGGAGTGCAGGTCGCACCGAAGTCGGGTCCGCTGGCGACTACGTCCAGGTTGAGATAGGCCACGGCGCGCTGGCGCACCAGGACTCCGTATTGCTCCACCCATTCCGTGCTGCCCACCAATCCCCACTCTTCCGCGTCCCAGGTGGCGAGCACCAGGGTTCGCCGGGGACGCCATCCGCGTTCCAAGGCTTCGCCGATTACGCGCGCGATTTCCAGCACCACCGTGCTTCCCGAGCCGTTGTCCACCGCGCCTGGGCCCCAGGAATCCCGGTGAGCGCCGAGAATGATCCATTCATCAGGTAGGTCGCTGCCTTCGGCCCATGCGATGACGTTCTCGATCGGCACTAGCGCCTCGTCTTGGCGCACCAGGAGCGCAGCCGTCGTGCCCAAGGGACCGAGCGTGCGCTCGGCGCCAGCCATCAGCAGCGTGGCGTTGGCCTGAGAGATCGGCAGGCCGGGAATCTTCACCAAACCCGAGATTTCGGCGCGCTCCAGGCGCATTGCGCCCGGCAGCGCCGCCCAACCCGGAGTGAGCGGATCCCCGTCGGCATTGTTCACGGATCCGCGTTGGATTCCGGTGAGCGGTCGCCACGGACCATCTGGCAAGGGCGGGCCGCGCTCGGGACCGTCGTCGTCGGCGTCGGTGTAGAGGAGCGCTCCTGCGAATCCTGCGGCCTCGGCATGGGCGAGCTTCATCCCGCGAAAGAGCATTCCGTAGCGGATCAGGGCGATCGCGCCATCGCAGGCGCTGCCATGCCGGGCGCGCAGTTCCGCAAACTCCGGCTCGGTGCCGTAGCCGGCGTAGAACACCATGCCTTCGGCCTCGCCGGCGGCGCAGAGGCCGAGCATCGGCGGCACCTTGGAAGCACCTGAAGACGGATCGCCAGACTGCGCGGGTTCCTCGAGTGAAAGCTCCACCCATGCGCCATTGCCGACGCGCATGCGCAAACTTTGGGCTGTTTGGCGCGGCAGGAAGCAGTCGTAGCGCGGTTGCTCAACGCGCCAACCGGCCTCGGCGAAGACCTGCGCGGCGTAGGCCGCAGCGCGCGCGCCGCCGGGCGAACCGGCGAAGCGGGGCTCGGCGCAGAGTGCCTGGAGGGTGGCCTCCAAGCGGTCCGCGCGAACCGCGGCCGGGTCCGGACCGAGGGGGACGGCAGACTGCGGTAGCAGGCCCAGCGCGAGGGCGAGGATCAACATCGCGCTAATCTACGCGGCGCATGACCGTGCCGGACTGGAGTTTCGTCGCAGTGGATTGGAATGGCACCGTGGTGCCCTTCTTCGGCCGACCTCCGCATCCCGGCGCCCTGGCGCAGATCGCGCGCGTCCGTGCTCGTGGCGTACCGGTGTTCGTGGTCTCGCGCGCGCCGCAGTCCGTGATCGCCGCGGACGTTGCCCGCATTGCGCTGGAAGTGGACGGCGTGTGTGGGTGTCTGGACAAAGCTCCCGTGCTTTCGGAACTGCGCGCCCAACATGGTCCAGGCATTTTGCTCGGCGACACCGCCGCGGACCGGCGCGCCGCACGCGAAGCGGGCGTTGCCTTCCTTCAGGCCCGTCTGGAGGGGGAGGAGCGGCTCTCGGAGGCGGAAGATTCGTTCACCGACTGGGCTGCTGCCGGCCCCTTCCTGCTTGCCGACGAGGGCGCGCCCGGCTAGGATACGCGGCTCGGTTTCGGTCTCGGACATCATGGAACTGACCCTTCCCCAGCGTCTTCAACGAGTCATCAACGGCTCCTTCGAGCGCACTGTGCTGCTCCAAAAGCGGGTCCGCCAACTCGTGCGCGGCGACGCCCCCCTCTTCGACGCGGAACTGGAGCGGATCGAGAACCCGATCGAGATCGCCCTGGTCGAACTCGAGCGTGGCTTGATCGGTCTGACCGAAGAGAAGGTCGAAGAGAAGCCGACGATTTAGGGCTAGGCCCGCCGCGCCACTTGTAGTTGGCGCAGGCATTCGCGGAGCGAGCCGCGCAGGCTCGTGAAGCCCTCGTAGCGGCACGTCAGGCAAGGCTTGTGGCCGGCAGCGTCGCAGATGGTCCGAGCGTGGCGCGTGAAGGTGGTCCGGTTGTAGTGCAGGATGACCAGCGCGTCGAAGCGCCCCTTCATGTCGGCAGCCAGTTTGTCGATTTCACGATGCCAGGAGACGTACTCCGCCATGCGCCACTCGGCGGAGAATCCCATCGCCTCGGCGTATTCCTCGAGTTTGCCGTGGTGCCGGTGCTGCGGCTCGCCGCCGCCAACCACGAGCAGGCGAAAGTTGCGCCCTGAGGCGGCGAGCGCGTGCTTGAGATCGATTTCTTCGGGAAGCAGCGGTCGATTGCGGAAGGAGGGAATGTCTTCCTCGGGGAGCGCGAAGAAGCGGTCGTAGTCCTCGAGGCAGGCGCGCAGGTCGTCGCGTTCTTCTTCGAGCAATTCGAATTTTTGGCGTAACACCGAGAGTTCGTGTTGCAACCGGTCGGCAAGTTCGCGCAAGGTGCGCTCACGCTCCTGCGGATCCACGGTGGCTGCAAGTCGCTTCTTCATCTCGCTCGCACGTTGCCGTTCTGAGCGGAGCTCGGAGCGCGCACTTTCCAGCTCGACGACACATTCGCGCTTGCGTTCGTGCTCCGCTGCCAATTCACTTTGCAAGCGTGCACATTCTCCTTTGAGGCGCCCTATTTCGAGTTCGGGATCGATTTTCCCACTCTTGCGCGGCGCGCGGGGCTTGGTGACTCGCGGGGTGGATGCAGCCGGCGGCGACTCGCGTGGTGGCAGAAGCGTGTTTGCGGCCAGGCGCGCTGCCCGAATGCGCGCGGCGCCGGCCTCACTGCCGGAGCGCAGCGCGTCGCGCAGGATGCGACGCCAGTCCTCAGCCGTGACCAGATTCGGCTCGAGGCTCTCCGAGTTCGTGGAATCCCACTCCGGTGCCGGGCCTTCAGGCGCGCTCGCCAGGAGTCCACGCGCCAAGATTTCTGCGAATCGTTCGTTCTGCGCGAGCAGGGTGGGGCATTGTTGCGCGAGGGAGTGGCCCTGACGCGGCGACATGCCCCGCTGGCGCATCAGCGCGAGCAACTCCTGCTCACTCAGCATGCGCTCGATCATCCAAGCGAGGTCGGAAGCCTCGCGCGATAGCCAAAGCAGCACGGCCAAGGCCGCGCCCACTTCTTCGCCATCCCGTTCCACCATGGACGGAAGGTAACATACGAGCGGCGCCTCCGCGCGCGCCTCACCTGCCGATGCGCTTCCCTTTCCGTCTGCCGGCGACCCTTTTCGCCCTGCTGATTCTGCTCGCAGGCCTCGGCTGCACGGGACGCAAGGAAGCGCGGCCCGCGAACGTACTGCTGGTCGTGGTCGACACCTTGCGCAAGGACCACTTGCCGATCTACGGCTATACCTTGCGCCCGACGGCTCCCGCGCTCGTGGAGTTCGCCAAGCAGGACGGCGCAGAAGTCGTGCCGGATCTCATCGGCTGCAGCTCTTGGACCAAACCGAGCATGGCCACCCTCTTCACCGGACTGTCGCCTGCGGATCACGGCGTGATGCGGTTAGTAGGGCCTGGCGCCCGCTTGCACGACGAGCATTCCCTCGCCAAGGAATTTGCGGCCGCGGGCTATGCGACCGCTTGTGTGATGTCGAATTACCTGTTGACCCGCCGCACGGGTTCTGGATTCGACGCGGGCTTCGCTTTTTGGGACGAGACGCCGGCGCGGCTTCAACATGAGGGCAGCAGTTCCGCCGAAGTCGCTGAATCTGCCATGGCCTGGCTGGAACGGCAGGATGGCTCGCAGCCCTGGTTCTTGGTGGTGCACTTTTTCGATCCTCATTCCGAATTCATCGATCACCCGGAGACTCAGTGGTTCGATCCTGCCTACGGAGGCTGGGTGCGAGATGCCGCGCCTGCAGACTTGTTGCGCGAGATGCAAGTGCGTTGCACCGAGGCCGATCTGCAGCAACTCTCTGCAATTTACGACGAAGAGCTACGCGCCGTAGACGACGCCTTCGGCAAGGTGATGCAAGCCTTGCACCGGCGTCCAGACGGAGCCCAGACCCTGGTGATGTTCACTGCGGATCACGGCGAGGAACTGGCCGAGCGTGGAGTGATCGGACACACTCGGACCTTGCACACCGAACTCAACGATCTTCCCTTGGTGGTGAGGCCGGCGCGTGCGACGCGTGGCGTGTGGACCCTCGCACGATCTCCTCATGGTGGCGTGGCACAGCAGCAACTCTATGCCGCGATCTTGCGCGGCGCAGGACTTCCGGTCCCGGCAGGCCGGGCCGAGATTCCGGAGTATCCCTACGCGGAAGTGGATTTCGAACCCGTGCTGCGCGATCACTCCGAAAAATACACGCGCAAACACGCGATCGTGAATGGTCCTCTCAA
Source organism: uncultured Planctomycetales bacterium (assembly GCA_964502625.1). Taxonomy (GTDB): domain Bacteria; phylum Planctomycetota; class UBA1135; order UBA1135; family UBA1135; genus JAQBVK01. The sequence continues at coordinate 4,665 of CAZCXL010000121.1, forward strand.
ACTGATCCACGATCTCCAAGAGAACCAATTCGAGCTCTACGATCGCAGCACGGACCCCTCCGAGCTCGCGCCGTTGCCGGAAAATCATCCTGCAAGGGCGGAAATGGAACGGCTGCTACGCGCCCACTCCTGGTGGGACGCTCCGTGAGCGCAGCGGCACCTTCGCGCACCGGTGCGCTGCTGGCGCCGGTCGGATGGCTGTGGGATCGGGTAGCGCGCTTGCGCGCAGCAGCCTATGCCCGTGGTTGGCGTCCGCGTTTTCGTCCTCCGCTGCCGACGCTCTCGATTGGAAATCTCGCCGCGGGAGGCACCGGAAAGACGCCGCTCCTGCTTGCTTCCCTCACTTGGCTGGAACGCCAAGGTGCCAAGGTGGGAGTGCTTTCACGCGGCTACGGTGGGGATGAGGGCCGCATCCTCCGAGAGCGGCATCCCGAGACTCTGCTGGTCGAAGACGCGGATCGCGTGCGCGGACTCGCGCGCTTGCTCGAAGATGGCGCGCCGGAAGTTCTCCTGCTCGACGACGCCTTCCAACACCATCGTCTCCATCGGGATGCCGATGCCGTGCTGATCGACGCCACTCGCCCTTTCGGCCGCTGTCTTCCCGCAGGATGGTTCCGCGAACAGCCGCTAGCCCTGCGGCGCGCTACGCACGTCGTGCTTTCGCGCGCTGAGTGGGTGACTACCGAACAGAAACGTGCGATCTGGAAAGTGGTGGAGGATGCGCGCGCAGGGCTCGCTCCGCTTCCGCGCATCGAAGGCGGCGTTCGCGTGCGCGAGCTGCGTGAATTGGCCACGGGACTGACGCTGCCGGCCTCGGCCTTGCGGGGCATGCGCGCACGACTCGCAGCCGGAATAGGCAATCCAGCATCCTTCGCGAGTCTGTGCCGCGCCGCCGGAGTGGACTCCACGGGCCTGCAGTGGATGCCCGATCACCACGCGTGGAAGGCGACCGACGTTGCGTCATGGAGTCAAGAGCCCGCGGTGCTCGTCACTGAGAAGGACGCAGTGAAACTGCGCGACCTGGTGGGGCCCGGAGTTTGGGAGGTGCGCGTGGATTGGGAATTTGCTGCTGGGGGTGAGCACTGGGAAGCCTTGCTCGCCGAGCTCCACTTGCCCTCGCGTGCGGCGCAGATCGAACCGCTCTGGCAAGCGCAGGATCCTCACGGTCAAGGCTGGAGGAAGGGATGAGCGCACACTCGGCCTCCGCTCCGAGCGGATTCCGTGCGCTGCGCCACCGCGTGCTCGGGCGTTGGAAGCACCGCCCTGGAATCGTTCCCTTTTTACTCTTCCTGCCTGCGGGCGCCTTCATTGGCCTGCTCGGCATCCTCCCGGAGCGATGGGCACTCGCCATCGGCGCCGCGATCGGTCGAGTCGCATGGTGGAGTCCTCGCCGCCGCCGCGTCGGCCGTGCGCATCTGGCTTCCGCGATGCCTGAGCTTGACCCCCGCGCGCGCGACCGCCTCCTCCGCCGTTCTTGCGCCCAACTTGGCCGCACCGGGGTGGAGATCGTGCTCGTCGGCCGCCGCTGGCGTCCGCGTCTTGGCGAACGCGTGCGGTGGGAACCCGGCACGCGGGAACAACTCGCGCAGTTGCGAGGCCGGGCCCTGGTGGGTGTCCTTCCTCATCTGGGCAGCGTGGACGTCGCTGGCGGCGCCCTGGGAATCGAGGGATTGCGGCCGGTATTCCCGATGCGCCGTCCTTCCAACTACTACACGGCGCGCTGGCTCGAGAACGCGCGGGATGGCTGTGGGGTCACGGTGATTCCGCGCCAAGGCGCGGTGCGTCGGCTCTTGTCCCAACTCAAGTCGGGCGGCACTGCGGTGCTCGCCACGGATCAGAGTGCGCACCACGCTCCGGTATTCGTGCATTGGTTCGGCCGTCTGGCCGCAACCGAACGCACGGCAGCCGCGCTCGCCTTGCGGAGCGGCGCGCCGGTCTTGGTATTCTGGTGCACGCGTGAAGCAGTGCCGACGACGTGGACTTTTGGATGCGAGCTCGTGCGTCCCGAGTCTGCCCCGGAACTGGCCACGGACGAAGCGGTGATCGCGCTCACTGAGCGGATGCACCGCGCCATGGAGCGCGCGATCTTGAATCATCCGGAACAATACTTGTGGATTCACGATCGCTACCGAGTCCGACCGGAAGGAGAGAGCCCGCATGCATGAGCGCGACCTGATTGCGGCCCTCCAGGGCCTGGGCTCGCCGCGCGTTGCGGTGGTCGGAGACTTCATGCTCGACCGCTATCTGTGGGGGGATGCGATCCGCATTTCGCCGGAGGCGCCGGTGCCCGTGGTCCACGCCCGCCGCGAGGAAGACCGGGCCGGCGGCGCAGGCAACGTGGCGCTCAACCTTGCCGCACTCGGCGCGCGCCCCTCCTGCTTCGGCGCGATCGGCCAGGACACCGACGGAGCCAAGTTGGCGCAACTGCTGCAAGAGGCAGGCTCCGAGACGACCGGACTCCAGAGTTGCTCTGATCGGCCGACGGTGCAGAAGATTCGCGTGGTTGCCCGCAACCAGCAGATGTTGCGTGTGGATCGCGAAGAAGTACGGCCGCTCGGCGCTGCAGAAGAAAGCGCGCTGCTGAAGGCACTCTGTGCGGCGCCCTGGGAGGCGCTCGTGCTCTCCGATTACGGCAAGGGTGTGCTCTCCGCCCCAGTGATTCAAGCAGCGATCGCCGAGGCGCGTCGCCGCGGCGTGCCCTCCGTGGCCGATCCCAAGCATCGGGATCTCGGCCGCTATCGCGGCGCAAGTGTCGTA
>CAZCXL010000122.1:0-4268 GCA_964502625.1 uncultured Planctomycetales bacterium
CCCGCGAATGCTTCCCCATTGATGAACAATCGTCCGGCTCCATCCAATCGTGCCAACCAAGAGCCCGCCTGGCTGCACGAGACTTCCTGATAGGCCCAAGCCGCGCCGCGAAGTCCGATGCGCCCGTCCGCGTCGGGAACTGCGGACTCCCAGGCTGCCTCGGTGAGCGCACCGCGCACCGAGGCACCCGCCAGCGGCGGAGTCCCCCGAGGGTCCAGCAGATGCTTGAGGAACACCGCATCCGTCCCGAAAGGAGTCCTACCTGAAGGATCCACGGGTCCGAGCGTCAACCAACCGCTCCGCGAAGGTTGCTCTGTCGCCGAGGCTTCTGCAGATTCAAACTCCACTAAACCTTGCTGCGGATGCGGCTGAGGACTTGCGAAAAGCAGGAGCGTGCCGAGGAGGATCACGAAAGCATGTTAGGCTTTCGGGATGTTCGCACTGCTACTCGCCGCCGCTATCCAAGCCCAGGAGCCGGTGAAGGATCTGCTGAAGGTCCCGGTTCACTCCGCCGCCGAATACCGCGCCTTGGTCACGCTGCTCTCCGACGTGGACGACCACCATGCCGTGGCGCGCACCGGAGAGGCCATTGCCTATGCGAGCGACGCCGAGCAAGCCTTACTGCGCAATGCGGGCATTGCCTTCCGCGTGGAAATCGAGGACCTCCAGTCTTTCTACGCCGCGCGGGCAGCCGCAGAAGCCGGTCCCCGCGGGCCGGGCGTCGGCTCGATGGGCGGATTCCGCACCCTTGCGGAAATTCTTGCCGAAATGGACCGACTCGCGGGACTGTACCCCGCCATCGCTTCGCCTCGATTCAGCTTGGGAACCTCGCTTGAAGGCCGACCGATCTGGGCCATGCGCATCAGCAGCACGCCCACCGTGCATGATCCTGCAAAGCCGGTGGCTTGGTTCGACGCCTTACACCACGCACGCGAACCCATGTCCGGCGAGTCCGTGCTGTATTTCGCCGATTGGCTCTGCTCCAACCAAGTCGGGAATCCCGAAGCCGCGCGCTTGGTAGCCACGCGCAACGTGTTGCTGATTCCTTGCGTGAATCCTGACGGTTATGAATACAACCGGCAGATCGCGCCGGGAGGTGGCGGCCTGTGGCGCAAGAACCGTCGCAACAACGGCGGCAGTTTCGGAGTGGATTTGAACCGCAACTACGACTGGGAATGGGGTCCGCAGTGGCCGGGCTCCAGCAGCAATCCGGACAGCGAGACCTATCGCGGCACTTCGCCTTTCAGCGAGCCTGAGACGCAGCGCGTCCGTGACGCACTGGCGCTGCAGCCGCCGAGTCTCAGCATGTCCTGTCATAGTTACGCAGACTTGCTGCTCTATCCCTGGGGCTACAACACCATCTACACGCCGGATGACGCCCTTTATTCCTCAATCGGAAACGCCATGACCTCAGAGAATGGTTGGTCTGCGGGCACGATCTGGGAACTGCTCTACATCGCCAATGGAGGGAGCGTGGACTATCACTACGGGGTTTACGACACGATCGCTTACACCCCGGAGATCGGGGACAGCAACGACGGCTTCTGGCCCACACCCTCGCGCATCCCGGCGCTACAGGCCTCCACCCTGCCCATGCATCAACGGGCGGCGAAGTGGGCCGGCGCTTGGGCAACGCGCACTTCAGAAGAGTGGCAGGAAATCATCGGCGACGGCGATACGGACCGCGAACCGGGAGAGAGTTGGTCGTTGGCCTTGCGGATTCGGAATGAAGGATTGCTCGCTTTGAACGGCATGCTTTCCCTGTCTTCCTCAGACCCGGACGTGCAAGTGGTCGGAGCGCCGCAGAATTTGGTCGCCGCTCCCCGCAGCGAGATCGTCAGTGGCGCCTTTACTTTAAACTTCAGTCCGCAGGCCGCAACGGGAGTCATCTACGCGCTCGATCTCGGCTTTGAGTTCGAAGGCTTCCTCACCACCGAGGCCGTGCCCGTGGTGCTGGGAGGAACGCGCGTGCTCGCACGCGATGACATGGAAGGCGGCGCGGCCGGCTGGACCGCCAACAACGCGACCAACTGGTCATGGGAGCTGGCGGCACCGCAGGCCACCTCCACGGGAGGGCAGAGCGCGCAACCCGGCACCGATCATTCATCCACCGGCACGCGCTGCTGGGTGACCGGCGCGGCGGCGGGCGCCTCCGCAGGCACCAACGACGTCGACGGCGTGGCGCTGTTGACCAGTCCCCGTTTGAACCTCTCGGAGTTCAGCAACGTCGAACTCGCCTACTGGCGCTGGTTCGCGAACCTGCCGGGAGGACCGCTAGACGACCGCTTCCGCACCGAAGTGAGTGCAGATGGCGGCGCAACCTGGGTGCTCCTCGAGGAGAGCGCGCATGCCAATCAATGGACGGAGCGCAGCTTCGCGTTGGAGAGCGTGATTCCCCTCACGAACCAAGTCGTGATTCGTTTCCGCGTGGCGGACGAACCCAATAACGACCTCACCGAGGGGTTGGTGGATGACCTCGAACTCCGCACGCGCAGCAGTGATCCGAGCCTCTTCCTCTATGGGCCGACCCAAGCCGGTGCCGACGCGAGCTTTTTCATCGGCGGTTTCCCGGGCGCACGTTTCGACTTGGCATGGTCTACCCAGCGCACCGGCGGGAGTAGCGTGCCGAACATCGCAGGAAGTTTCAAACTCGGATCCGGTTATCGGCTCTTTGCCTCCGGATTCTGCGACGCAACGGGCCTGGGTAAACATTTGCTCGTGTTCCCGCCCACGGCCACTGGCCGGACTTTGCATTTTCAGGCCGTGGCCGGATTCGGCACGCCGCAGGCCGCGTTCACCAACGCACTCTCTCTCGCCTTCCCCTAGCGATCAACGGGCTGAGCCGTGCGCGTCATTACCTGGAACGTCAACTCGATCCGCACGCGGCTCGAGCGCGTGTTGGGAGTTCTCGAGCGCCACCAGCCTGACTTGCTCTGCCTTCAGGAGACCAAGGTCGAGGACAAAAGCTTCCCGCATGCGGAACTCACCGCAGCGGGCTGGCGCGCGGAGACCTACGGACAGAAGACCTACAACGGAGTGGCGATGATCGTGCGCGAGGGCACTGAGCTCTCCAAGATCACGCGCGGCATTCCCGGAGATCCGATCTCCGAACAGGCGCGGGCCATCGGGGCAGAGTGCGGCGGCATTCGTTTCCTCAATCTCTACGTCGTGAATGGCCAGGCCGTCGGCAGTGAGAAATACTCCATCAAACTGGCCTGGCTGGATGCCCTTGCCGAATGGCTACGCACGGAACACGATCCCCGGCAGCCGCTGGTCCTACTCGGAGATTTCAACGTCGCCCCACACGATCTCGACATCCACGACCCCGAAGCCTGGCGTGACCAGGTTTTGTGCTCCGAGGCTGAGCGGCTGCGCCTCCAAACCCTCCTGAACTGGGGTCTGAGCGACATTTTCCGCCTCCACCATCCGGAGGCCGGCCACTATTCCTGGTGGGATTACCGCGGCGGAGCCTTCGCCCGGGGCCATGGCTTGCGGATTGACTTAGCGCTGGGCACGGAGCCCGCCGTGGCGGCCTGCACGGCGAGCGGCTTGGACCGCGAGGAGCGCAAACAGGGGACTTGGGAGTCGAAGCCCTCCGATCACGCGCCGCTCCTGCTCGATTTCCGTTCCTAATCGTTCAAGGCCCGCGCGCAGCGTGCCGATAACGAGAACGACGCCTTGACCTTCCAGAAGTACTCGGTCGTAGGCACAAGTTCAACCCAAGCATCCGAATAGAAAACACCATGATGAAGCGACAAGCAGGTTTCACGATCATCGAAATGTTGATCGTAGTGACGATTTTGGCCATGCTGGCCGGAATCCTGATCCCCGTGCTCGAGGACGCTGCGCAGTCCTCCCGCGACGCTCGCCGCGCGGCGGACCTCAAGAACGTGCAAGCGGCACTTGAGTCCTACAAGCGGACCATCGGAACCTATCCGGACACGAGTGACGCCTGGCAAGGCGACATGACCGACAACGGTGGCTTCGGCTACGACGCTGCTGGTTACGTTCCCGGAATGGTTCCTGATTTCCTGCCGGCTCTCCCGAAAGATCCGGACAGCCAATACCCGACCGCTTCGGAAGGCTACATGTACCGCTCGGACAGCGTGGACTACAAGTTCGTGCTGCTCGGCACTCCCGAGAGCTTCGCCACGGGTAACCCCTTCTACGATCCGGCTCGCGCTGCCACCTCTTGGCAGATCAGCAGCCCGGGCGCGGACAACTGGTAAGCGCTCGCTGAAGGACTTCGGCGACGACCGAGTCATCTG
>CAZCXL010000122.1:4278-7379 GCA_964502625.1 uncultured Planctomycetales bacterium
CCCCCTTTTTCATCCGGCCGGCGCCGGCCCCCTCGGGGCGGGGGGCGACTTTGCTTTAGAGCCGCGCGGAATGCTCCGATAAGTGAGCAGAAGAATCCATGCGGATGCGCTCCAAATCACGCTCCGGTTTCACGATCATCGAGATGTTGATCGTGGTCACCATTCTCGCGCTGCTCGCCGGAATCCTCATTCCGATCCTCGAGCAAGAGGCGAACAAGGCCCGTGATGGACGCCGTGCCGGCGACTTGCGCTCAGTCGCCAGCGTGCTGGCTACTTACCGGCAGCTCAATGGCGTCTACCCGGACACCAGCGATGCTTGGATCGGCGATTCGCCGGCCTACGGTGCTTACGGCTACGACAATGCGGGATACATTCCCGGCTTGGTTCCGGATTACCTTCCCTATCTTCCGAAGGATCCGAATCCGGCCTATCCGAACGCGACGGGCGCGGGCTACATGTATCGCTCGGACGGAGCGAACTTCAAGTTCGCGATCAATGCGACTCCCTCGGAGTTTCTGAGCAGCAATCCGTTCTTCGATCCCGCGCGGCCGAATTCCGCGTGGCAAGTCAGTTCGCCCGGCGGATACAACTGGTAGTCGAAAGCCGCTGCCGCACGCGCTGAGCGGTTAGGCTGGCGAGGTGGTCTTCGCGCTCGCTGCCCTGCTGCTGCTCGCGCCCAGCGTTCAAGCGCCGGAAACGGCGCCGGACACCGTCCGCCTGAAAGGCGGGAAGAGTTGGACTGGAGTCTTGCTGCGCGCAGGCACCACGGAAATTGAGTTCCTCGACGAGAAGGGAGAGCTCCAACTCTTTCCGCGCAAGAAGGTGCAGACTCTCAGCGGACCGCGCGCGGAGTACGCGGAGTATTTGGAGCGTCTGCAGCGGGCTTATTCCGATCGCGGAGGAGTGGAGGAGGCCTTTGCCTTCGCGACCTGGTGCCGCGCGCGGGGTTACGCGCGCGACGCTGAACTCGCCTGGTGGCGCACCCTCGCGCTGGATCCCACGCACAGCGGCGCGCATCAGGCTCTCGGACACCGCGCCCAAGGCGAGATTTGGATCGCTCCGCTCGAAGACGACAAGATCGCGGCCTGGCCTGACTTGCTCCGGCTACGCGCGCAAGCCGAGCATCCTTGGCGCTTCACCACCATGCACTTCAACGTGGAAGTGTCGGGGCCGCTCGACCGCGCCGTGATCGCCGCTGCTGCCGCGGAGTTCCTCTACGCGAAGCTGTACGCGCTCTTCCAAGAGCGCGGAACCTGGTGGGATCTACGCCAGCCGATCCTCGTGCGCATTTGGTCGGCGCGCAACGCGGGGTATCCGGGTCTGGATCCGCGCTCTACGGGCCATTGGGATCGCAGCACTCACACGCTGCACACGTGGTTTGCTGCAGAAGAGAGCGCGCTCCGTCCAGTGCGCTACGAAGCCTTGCTGGCCGAAGCCGTGCTCTCCTCAGCCTGTGAAGAGTTGTCGCGCAGTGCTCCCGACTTGCCCGCATGGCTGCTCGTCGGAAGCGGCCGCTTGCTCGAAGCCGGAACACTCTGGGGCTCAGGCCTGCCAAGTTGCGATCCAGAACGCGCGGCCCGGAGCTTTGTGGAACTACACGCTGGACTCGAGCCCATGGCCTCCGCGAGCGCCGTCGCCGTGGCTGCGCGTGCCGAGTTCACGGGGCCGCGCGCGGACGCCTGGCAAGCACAGGCCTACACCTTGCTGCATTTCCTCTGTTTTCCGCAAGCGCCGGAATGGGAGGCCGGCTTCACTCTGTTCTTGCAGGAAGCCGTGCGCAATCGCGGCGGCGGCAGTGCATTTCGCACGGCCTTCGGTGAGCAGGTACCTGCCCTGGACGCCGCGTGGCAAGCTTGGGTGCGCCGGGAAGGCGCGGCCCGTGCCGGCGCACGCTGAAGCGGCCTAAGCGACCGCGATCTCTTTGCAGAGATACACGTCTTGGATCGCATGCAACAAGTCCACGCCGTCACGCATCGGCTTCTGGAAAGCCTTGCGGCCGCTGATCAGACCCATGCCGCCTGCGCGCTTGTTGATCACGGCGGTGGCCACGGCGTCTTGCAAATCATTCGCGCCGCTGGCGCCGCCACTGTTGATCAGACCCGCACGGCCCATGTAACAGCCGGCCAGTTGGTAGCGGCAGAGGTCGACCGGATGATCACTCGACAAGTCGGTGTAGACCTTCTTGTGGGTCTTTCCGAACTTGATGGTGTCAAAGCCGTTGCCGTTGTGCTCCGGCAACTTCTGTTTGATGATGTCGGCCTGGATCGTGACGCCGAGGTGGTTGGCCTGACTGGTGAGGTCGGCGGACACGTGGTAATCCACTCCGTCCTTTTTGAAGGCCGGATTGCGCAGATAGCACCAAAGCACCGTCGCCATGCCCAGTTCATGTGCGCGAGCGAAGGCTTCTGACACTTCCTGAATCTGGCGGCGGCTTTCCGCGCTGCCGAAGTAGATCGTGGCACCTACCGCCTGAGCGCCCATGTCGAAGGATTGCTTGACCGACGCAAACATTGTCTGGTCGTAGGTGTTCGGATAGGACAGAAACTCGTTGTGATTCAGTTTGACGATGAAGGGAATTTTGTGCGCGTACTTGCGCGCCACGGAGCCCAGCACGCCGAGCGTGGAAGCCACAGCGTTGCATCCGCCTTCGATTCCCAATTCCACGATCCTGGCCGGGTCGAAGTAGTCCGGATTCGGAGCGAAAGATGCCCCCGCGCTGTGCTCGATGCCCTGGTCCACCGGCAAAATCGAAACGTAACCCGTGCCTGCAAGCCGCCCGTGGCCGAACAACGACTGCATGCCCACCAAGGCCCGCGTCGGGCGATCGGAGAGCGCCGGGCAGCGGTCCACAAAGTCCGGCCCCGGAAGATGCAGACGCTCTTTGGCGATGCGCGGCGTGTTGAAACCGAGCAAGGGTTCGGCTTGTTCGCCGAGCAGATTCTGAATGCGGCTGAAGGACGACATGGAGTTTCGCAAACGGGAGCGCAAGTGTAGCGAGGCGAGCGAATCTCTTCCCGACCCGTTCAACGCGCGTCGGCGGTCCACACCGGCTCGCCTGCGAACCAAGTCGAGCGTTCCCCGAAACGACGTCGCGGCGAAAG
>CAZCXL010000123.1:0-7363 GCA_964502625.1 uncultured Planctomycetales bacterium
GCGGGCGGTTCGGCGAGAAAATGCGCGCTCTGTTCGCGATAGAAGTCGTCGGCGGGCGGCAACTCCTGCTCACGCCACAACTTGGCGTCCCACATTTCGATCCAATCGAGGCAGCCGACGAGCACGACGTCCTCGCCCAACCCGATCGCTGCGCGGAATTCTTCCGGCACGGTGATGCGTCCCTGCGCATCGAGCGGCACTGGCTGCGCTTGGGACCCCGCGCGACGGTTCACGACGCGGCGGCCAGGCAGATGACGCTGTGTGGCCTGCACACCGCGCACGTGATCCAAGAATCCTGCGTCGGTGAAGAGCGTGAGACAGCGCTCTTCAGTGCGCACGATCTGGAACTGACGGCGCTGTTCCGGGTCGTCAATTTGATCCAGCAGGCGACGCGGCACGAAGACGCGGTTTTTTGCGTCTAACTTGTGTCCGTACTCGCCCGTGAAGAGTCCCATGCAATCCCCGGGAGGCTGTGGGAATCAGTGGGAAACTACCCCTTTCAGCCCCTCGCGGCTATTCTGCTCCTCTTTTCTTCGCCGTCAAGCGAAAAACCCGGGCTTTCGTCCCGGGTTCTCAAAATCGTCAGAAGTCCTTATCTTTCAGTCACTTGCGTCGTCTTTCACGGCCATCATTTCCTCGAGTCCACCCTCTTGCGTGGGGTCGAGCAAGCCGGCCAGGGTCGCGGACAGTGCCTGACGCCGGTCCTCGCTGAGATCACGGGTTTCGACTGGGAATTCTCGAGTGGTTCGGACCTTGCGCATCACCATGACTTCGCGCCCCCGACGCTTCTCCACGCGCACCAGCCGCAACTTGCGGTAGCGCACCAGGAGCAGGGCCAGCAAGAAGGCGAGATCACGTCCGTCTTCGCGCGCATCTTCGGCGAGACGCGCCATGGCATGCAGCAACAAATCGAAATCCACGCGCAGCGCGGCGGCACGTCGGCGCGCGCGCGTGCGCCACCAAATCACTTCATCATTCTCGATGCGAGCGTCGAAACAACTGCGGCACAAATCTTCTCGGCGCAACTCGCTGAGTTCGAAACGCAGCAAGGAGAAGAGATCTTCCTCCGCCGCAAAAGGCGCGGCGCAGCGCGTGCAGACCTCTTGACAGCGCTGCAATCGCCAGGCCTCGCTCACTGCCGGCCCCCAGCGCCGCAGGATTGCAGCAGCGAGACCCTGTGCTGCAACAACACCCGCGCGCGTTGTGCGTCGTCCGGCATCTTCTCCCAATCCGCGAGTGCATTCTCCATGGGATGCCCCGTTTCGGTATTCTTCTCGGTTTCCACCCGGCTGCGCAGCACGGCGAGGTTGCCTTCGTAACCAGTCAATTCAATCCGCGCGCGAAAACGCCGGCCGGTGCCAGCGAACGGCTTCAACTCAAGCCGCCAATCCGAGACGACCGCGTTCTGCGCTTCGTCCACCTGCGGTGCCGGATACCCCGCCTGCGCGATCGCCTGGGCGCAGTAGCCGAGTAAATCGCGGCGCGGGGGCGCCTCTGCGAGCCTGCGTTCCACCCAAGTGGCGTCATCACCCCCGATCATCGAGCAGGAGAGTAAGAGTGGCAGAAGGAGGAAGGCGCGTGCGCGGCGCATGCGCAGGATTCTAGCGGCCGAGGCTTCGATCCTCGCGCTCACGCTCGCGCAGCACCAAGCGCACCGGCACGGCGCCGTAGCCCAAACGAGTGCCCAAGGCGCGCGAGAGGGCGCGCAAGGCCTCGCGCTCCCACAGGTCCTTGCGATTCACGAAGAGCAGGAATGAGGGCGGAGAAGCTCCGATCTGGGTTGCGTAGTAAGCCCGAGGCTTCTCGCCACGTCCACGCACGCGCAGACGCTCCAGGCACTGCCCCAAGATCCGGTTCAATTCTCCCGTGCCGACGCGTCTCCGCGCCAGGGCGCCGAGTTCGAGCGCAGCCGGAATCACGCGATCGACCCCCTCCCCCGTCAGGCTGGAAATGAGCAGCATCGGCGACTCACGCAAGTGCGGAAGTTGGGACGCCACGTTCTCGCGGAAATCGTGCAGTTTCAAGTCCGGTGAGAGATCGCGTTTCGTGCCGATCACGATCGTCGGCTTGTAGTGATCCAGCGCCTCGCGGCCAAGCGCCAGGTCCAGACGGGAAGGTTCCTGGGAGACGTCGAGCAACAGCAGAGCGATGTCGGATCGGCGCAAGGCGAGAGCCGTGCGCGCCAGCGAAAAATACTCCACCGCGTGCGCGATGCGCTCCTTGCGATGCACACCCGCCGTGTCCACGAGCGTCACGGCCTGGCCGTCATACTCCAGATCCACGTCCACGGAGTCGCGTGTGGTTCCGGTTTGCTCGCTGACGATCACGCGCTCCTCACCGAGCACGACATTGACGAAGGAAGACTTGCCGACGTTGCGCCGACCGAGCACGGTCACCCGGAGCCGTTCCTCACCGGGCAAAGGCGCGTCTTCCGGCAGATTCGGGGCCAACGCTTCGCAAAGCGCCGTGATCCCGCTGCCTTCAGACGCAGAGACCGGCAGCGCTTCGCCGTAGCCCAAGCGTCCGAACTCTCCCAGGTTCATGACCGCTTCGGGAGTCTCGCACTTGTTGGCCGCGAGCACCACCGTGGCACCCGAAGAGCGCAACAAACGCGCGACTTGCTGATCGAGCAGTTGCATGCCTTCACGCGCGTCCACCAGGAAGATCACGACCTTCGCCGCGTGGATGGCGGTCTGCACCTGCACCTCTACGGAAGCCGCGAGATCCGCGCGGTCCACAATGCCAATGCCACCCGTGTCCATGAGATCCACGGCACGACCCGGATACGGCTCGGGAAACACCACCGGCACCAGCAGCCGGTCTCGTGTGACGCCTGCAGTGGGCTCGACGATGGATCGCCTTTCCCCCACCAAGCGGTTGAACAGGGAACTCTTTCCTACGTTTGGACGGCCGACGATTGCGACCAGATGGCGGGAGACGGAATTACTCATCGGACACCAAGGAAGGCATGCACTTGCGGCAGGACACGGAGTTCGAGACCGAGCCGATCGTGGCGCAGCGCCCACGCCAGCAATTGATCCGCATGCGGGGGCTCCGGGCCGCGCGGAACGCGCGTCACCGGCTGCAGATAAACGGTGAGGCCGGGAGCGACCTCCGCGATGGCGCTGAGCGCTTGCGTGACTTCGTCGGCCTCGCAATCGCGACTCAAGACCAGCTTGATCCAGGTGCGCGCGTGTTGCGCCTGCACGGCGCGCTCGAGGCAGGCACGCGGTTGCGCAAGGTCCATGCCTTCGCGCAAAGTGCTCCGCAACTTCCAATCGAGACTGACGAAATCCAACCAGGGAAGCAGCGTTTCGAGCCGTTCTGGATAGATTCCCGCAGTTTCCAGCAGGACGCGGCCGGGCCAGCGCGGAAGCCACGCCAACAAAAACTCCGACTGCTCCAAAGGTTCGCCACCCGTCACTGCCAGCGTGATGCGCTCGGGCGCAATCTCGTAATGGGAACAGAGCGCAGCCAATTCTCGATCCAGGCCGTCGAGATCGAGTGGATTCACTCCGCGAGTCGTGACTCCGCCAAGATGGCGCTCGAATCCTGCATGGCGCTGCCACGAGCGCGGCGTGTCGCAATAGTTGCAACGGAGCGGACATCCGGCCAAGCGCAGGAATGCGTGCGGCCGCCCGACCTCCCCTGCCTCACCTTGAAGGCTCAGGAAGATCTCGTCGAGATGGACGAGTCCAGCTTGGGTCATCGCGCGCCTCCGGCGCGGGCGCGCCGGACCGCCTACTCGGCGGTGGAGTTCGTGGACGAAGCCTCCAACTCGGCCGCCTTGGCTTCGGCGTCCTTCTTCTGCTTCTTGCTGACCACCTTGGCCTTAGTCCGCACCTTGGGCAAACCGAGGGGCGATCCTTCTTCTCCGAGGAGGCGGCCTTCCACGCGTAAGCGCTCAAGGCGCTCCCGGCGCGTCCAAACCGAACGAACAGCGGCCGTGCCGCTACCGAGACGCAGGGAGGTGTGGATGGACATGATGAACGACTTCAGGAACCGGAGGACGGAATGAGTTTGACGTAGGCGGAGGCGAATGGCTTGCCGGGCTCACCCGGCAGCGCCAAGCCTCGGACTTGCTTCAGCAGCAAGTCAAGAGCGGCAGGATCGCCGGCGCGCCCCACGAAGAGCTCGTACCACACCTTGCCGCGATCTTCGCTGCGGTGCAGGTGCACCTCAGGGAGCCGAAGGTCCTTTTGGAGGACCTGGCCCACGCGGCGGGCGTTCTCGAGTTGAGCATCGCCCTGGTAGGTGATCGCGAGCACCCCGTATGCCGACTCCGTGGACGCAGGCGGATCGTTGCCCGCGTTGGGTGGAGTCGTTGCCGGAGGACCTTGAGCCGGGGTAACCTGGGTGCCCGTGGAGGGCAACTTCGGTTCATCCCCGCCCGAAGTCAGCAGGCGGACGAGCCAAACGACCAGGACCAGCCAGACGACCACGAGGCCGATACGCAACAAAGTGCGTTTCTGGGCAGGCCCAAAACGAATTTTTAACGGAGCAGACCGCGGAGCCGGTTGAGGCGTCGGACGCGACTCAGCAGGGGCCGACGACGACTGTTGGCGTCGCAGGACGTCGAGGAGTTCGCGCTTCCGAGGGGCCATCGCCGAATCCGGAGCCTGGAAAGGATACGGGAAAGGGGCCCGACTGTCCATGCCGCAGGTCCGGCTGCGGCACCCTATCCTTGCGCTCAACCGCATGCCATGACGAAGCCCGACGCCCGAGAGGCTGCCTCCCTCCTGCTCCGCCAGGCGGCCCGTGCCGGTTTGGACCGATGTGCGGCGGCGACTCGCAGCATCTCGGCCATCGCTTGCTCCCCACTCGATCAAATCGCCCTCACCGTGGCTGCCTGCACGCGCTGTCCCTTGGCCGCCACTCGACAGCGGACGGTTCCGGGCGAGGGTGCTCCGGACGCCCGGCTGATGCTGGTCGGTGAGGGACCGGGCGCCGAAGAGGATCGAACGGGCCGCCCCTTCGTGGGGGCCGCCGGTCAATTGCTCGACAAGATCCTGCAGCAAGGCATGGGGCTCCGGCGGGAAGACGTGTTCATCGCCAACGTTCTGAAATGCCGGCCTCCTGGAAATCGTGATCCAGAGCCGTCGGAGGCCGCTGCTTGTAGTTCCTACTTGGAGAGCCAGATCGCCGCGGTTCGACCCGAGCTGCTGATTGCGCTCGGACGACACGCCGCGCAACAACTCACGGGAAGTTCAGGTTCCCTCCAATCCTTAAGGGGCCGCATGCACAAGCGACCGGGTGGCGGACCCCCGGTGCTGGTCACCTTTCACCCTGCCTATCTGCTGCGCAATCCTGCCGCAAAGAAGGACTGTTGGTCTGACATTCAGCAAGCCCTCGGCTTTCTGGGTCTGCCCCTGCCTCCGGCCCAGAACAGCGGCGAGACCGCATCCGGAAACCAGGTTCCGCAGGGGTACTAGCCCTTTGCTCATGCGGTGCTCGACCCTCTGAGGGAGCAACCCGCACAACCCGATGGACATGGGCCGCTGCGCGGCTACGATCTTGAGCCACCTGATCCCCGCTCGGCACCGAGTCTCTCTCGGAGTCCGTGCGTCCGCACCTCCCTTGAATCGCGACTCGATGCGCTCCCGAGCCCAGTCCCTGCTCTTCTCCGCGCTGTTCCTCGCCTCCTGTGCCACTGAGGCAAAGCAGGAAGCAACGGACAGGTCTTCCGGTATGGCCACGGCCGCCGGTTCCTCCAGCAGTGCCGTTGACCCGGCGCAGGAGCCGGGCGACCGCATCCAAGCGATGCAAGAGAAGCGCCGGGTGCTTGCCGCCACCTACGTGGAGTTGGGCAACGATGCCTTCTCACGCGGCGACTACCAAGGTGCAGCCACCCACTACGCTGAGGCGAACAGCCTCGACACGGGCAGCGTTGCAGCCCGCGACGGCCTTCGCCGCGCGCAACTCGCGCTCTCCGGCAAGCCCTGGAGCCCGGATTCTTCCGAAGACGTGCTCGGCAACCTCAAGATCCGCGACGCGCAACGTCGCGTGAAGATTGAAGGATTAGTCCGCGATGGCGACCGTGCCATGGCCGGTGCCAACTTCGACGCCGCCGTGACGAATTACGGTGGTGCTCTCGAAGCCCTGGATTTCGCTCCCAACTTCTCCGAGGGTCTGCTTGAACGCGGCCTGGTGCAGAGCAAGTACGACGAAGCCCGCGCGGCGCAGACGGACGCGGTTGCCGCCCGTCGTTCTGCAGATTCGGCCGCCAGTGAGGCGCGTGCCGAGGACATCCGCCGCTCGCAAGCGGAGTACAGCGCGAATCTGCTTGCTAGCCTCTACCAAGAGGCCAACATTCAGTTCCAACAGGGCTTTTACGCCCGTTCCGTAACCACCCTCGACACTCTGTTGCGCCTCGATCCGCGCAACGCCGGAGCCCTGGAACTGCGGGACATTGCCAACGAGGCCGCGCACGCGTCCCGCGAAAACCGCAATGCCGAGGCGCATGCGCGCGCCTGGGATGACACCTTCACGGAACTGCGCACGGAGTTGCTTCCTGAGAGCGGGCCGATCGAGTACGACCTCCAGTACTGGAGCGAGGTCGTGTCCAAGCGCGTGCCGATTGACGCATCTTCCTCCGCTGAGAAGTCCGACCCGGTGAGGGCCTCCATCGAGGCCGCACTCGCCAGCACCCGCGTCGTGGCGCGTTTTGAAGATCAGCCGATCGAGGAGATCGTGCAGAACCTCTCCGCGCTGACTGGAGTCAACTTCGTGGTTTCGCGCGCCGTGCGCGACGAAGTGGACGCGCAAACCAAGACCATCCGCATGGTCTTCAAAGAAGCCCGTCCCGTCGCGGATCTGCTGAAGATCATGGAAGACTTCATGCAGCAGCAGGTGCGCTTCGTGATCCGGAACGGCGCCGTGATGGTCGTGACCGAAGCCGAGTCCGACATCGACATCTTCACCATGCAGTACGAAGTGCGCGACATCGTTCGCCCGCTGCCGGACTTCATTCTTCCGGAAATCAACCTCTCGCCCTCCGGCGGCATTGACGCCGTGGACGAAGAGTTGCCCGAGAGCGAGGCCAACATCTTGACCGACGACGAGTTGCTCGAAACCATTCAATCGGTGATTGAGCCGGACTCCTGGGATGGCGAGCAACGCAGTGTGACCATCGAAGGCGGCACTTTGGTGGTCCGCCACCGCCGCGCGGTTCATGCGCAGGTCGCGCAACTCCTCGAAGACCTGCGCAAGCCTGCGAACATCATGGTCGAGGTCACGGTGCGCTTCTTGCGCGTCGAAGACTCCTTCCTTCAGGACATCGGCGTGGACTTCCGCGGCCTGGGAGACGACTCCACGGTCGGCATTCCGGGACAGGGCACGGACAACGTCTTCGACGACTTCGGCT